>JAAYPH010000206.1 GCA_012519955.1 Candidatus Epulonipiscium sp. | reverse complement strand
TGTAATATGCCAAATTTCTATTGATGGCATGACATGGGATTTTCGAATAGAAAACTTCGACTTTACAGACCAAGAAGTTTCTAAAGAATGGCAAGAATGGCTTGACGATGATAAGGAATTTCTTTTAGATGATTAAACAGATAGGGCAAAAGCCCTATCTGTTATAAATTTTTTGAATCAATTCCGGAAGATATCTAAAAATTTTTAAAGAACCAATGTTTTTTCCAGCATTAGCCATGTCAACAAGGTCTTTAATACCAATGAGCCAATCGTCAAAAGAAGAAGTGCATTCTTTAATAATCTCCTCATAATTTTTAGGCGGATTGATATACTTTATCAAATGACACTTGAACCAATTAGTCCATTTGGTCGCCCCTGCCCCTTTAAGCGGGGTGCGAACAACGCCATGCATTGTCCCCTTTGCTTCGATTACAGACCCTTCTCCTATATAAACTCCTACATGATTGTTTTTCCAAACACATATTCCGGGTATATGCGGAATAGAATCAATAAAGCCTCTTTCTTCTGCCTTCACATAAAAATCATTAGCGCTAAAATCAGTAAAAGCGTCGTAATCAACATCCCCATTATTCCACCAGAGATATGACTTAATCAATCCTGAACAATCTGTGGTCCTTTTGCCTATATATTCTTTTTTTATAAAGTTATAGTATGGCAATATATTCGAAGAATATTGAGTCAACTTATATTCTAGAAGTCCATCAGTTAATATTTGACCAAATGTTCCTCTGACATATCCCCACTGCTGCTCAAGTGCCATCTCACAATGTTCAACAAAGCCTAAATTGGTAGGCTCAGAAAGCATTTTTATCCCTCCTATCGTTTTATCCCAAACTTTTCAAGTGTATGTTCGTCAGACGGATATTTATGGATAAGAACATAATCCCTATATGTCTTTTCTTTGGTCACAGGGTCAATTTCAATATTTTGATACCAATCCACATACCAGCCGATTAATTCAAACGGCTTCCGAATAGGCAGCTTAATTCTATCGTTATGTAAGATGGGCACCTCATCCTCCCCCATCACTACTGTTCCTTTGTCAGTTATAACCCTCTTGTTCCCTACTTGGAATACCATTTCAGTAGGATAATCACTGAGAGATTCCGGATAATCATCCCAAACTCCCCAACTTTCAGAAATCATACTGGGATCAATGTCACCAAAACCTTTGTCTCCCCAGTTCTCGTTCCAGCTATTCTGAAATCTAACACGGGGCATACCGTTACGATAAAATATTTCACAAGCAAGAACTTCATGCCGACCTAAAAAGGTTCCCGCAGGGAACGGAACAATCCCTGTTCCCTGCGCCTCTACTATATTCGAATAAACAGGAAACATAATCGGAACAGGAAAACCTGTCTTTTTTATATACGTTGCAATTTCATGCACATTCCTAAGGCGTACAAAGCTTTTAATCTTCTGCGAAAGCGCCAAATTAAAAATATCTTTACCCTTTGCTTCAACAGCAGCTTTACACTGTTCATAAGTACCAGTAGCATTAAAATCTTTTCTCCTGGGAACACCGTACTTGCGCCATATGTTTAAAACTTCAACAGGAACTAAACCTTCACCCTGCCAATCTCTCTCGCCTCTGAATCCATAGAAAAAACCGTTAGCAATTTCAACGTATTCACTCTCAAGCTCTGCCAGCATAAAGGATTCAGCCAGCTCTCTGAATGTAAAGTCTACGCACATACCATCTTGACCCTGATCGTATATTGCCCGAGGCATATAGTGCGCTTTTACAGGCTCAACCGGCTCAGTAAGCTTAGGCATCTCAGAACCTGCAATATACATGTCTAAAGAATAGTCTTTCTTGTTAGTCGGCGAAGGAATCGCATTTAATTTGTAATCTAAATATTTCACAACCATAACCTCCTTACATAATTTTACCTCGATCTCTAAAGGTTGCTATATTAGAAACTCCAAAAAACGTACAGGCCATATACAAAAACCGAAGACTCCATTCAAAAATTGTTAATAATTTTACTCCTCCACGTAAAACATTAACAAGTAGTAAGGAATTTGCTATAAACAATAACCCAAACCCAATTCTTAATAGCTTAAAGTACCCTTTGGACTTCGTTGAAATATATAATATTATACTGGAAACACAACAAGAGGCAATAAAAAAAATATTCAATTCAGTTTTAGACAAAAAATCAACTTGATAAGAGCCCGAAAATCCCGCAAAAAGTGCAATTCCTGTTAACAAAATAAAACTTTCAAGCCATTTAGCTAATCGAATAGCCTTCTTTTTACAATATTTGCATTTATGCTGCAGATCACATGTAATTCTTATATACGAAAGAGCGTGAACTTTTAATATATACGCCAAAGCAGTATATAGTATGTAAACATACATAAAAGAAAATGGCACAATATTGAAAAAAACTACCAATATGTAACTGATTCCCTCAAAAAAATTAGCTAACCCCCAATGTAAGCAGTATTCAAAATTAACATGTCTACGAATGTAAAACAAAATAGACCAATAAGCCATAACAAAACAGAAAAAGGAGTCAGCTAATCCTACTAATATCTCTATCCCTATCATTGTTTTTTCTCCCGAAAACAAATTTATCTTTACTTTGCTTCATAAAGGCGTATCTTATCTCCCTCATCTGCTTTCGGCACCAGAAATGATCAACAATACACACAATAGTTGTAATCCCCAAGATTGCAATCTCACCCATCTTCATAAACCTCCTATGAGCTTTTACCTGTTGTCAAAAACATGAAGACCTTATCAAACAATGAATCAACTTTCCTCTCAAGATTTTCATTGCCTTCTTTAACAACATCTATAACCTTATCAAGACTATCGCAAACTTTATTGCATAAGTCCGTGATTACTACATTATTTTGATGGATTAATTTGTCTTGCATTTCCCGGGATTCTTTTTGAGTCTCTTGCAAGATTTGTTTATACATTTCTATGTGCGCGCGGTTACTTTTTATATATAAAAAGCAAACAACAACAGCAAATACCGTGATAATCCCATACTTTTGAATAGCATCTAAAAACACAGTCAGTTGTTCCATAATCGAACCCCCTTTAAATTTATTCTAACATAAGTAGTCGCTCTAAAAAAGGATGTCTTTTTTAGAACTATATTTAATGTATAAGGAATAAAAAAAGGAAAGGGAAAATCTTATGGATATAAAAAATCAATTTAACAACTTAATAAAAGATTTAAAAAAATTAAATAATGACGTTTCAAAAGATTGCATTGACTATATTGAAGAAATTATATCTTCATGCGGAAGATACGTTGAACGTGTAACAGCAACAGAAGCAGCATTTACAATCGCACGATTTAGGATGGAACCGGAAGCGTATCGCGAGTATGTAACGGAGCTTGACCGAAGCAGAAAAATCGCTCATGATACAGTCATGGTAAATATCGCTATATTGAACAGATACTGTAGGTTAGTTGGGGTACAACCAATCTACACAGGTGATTTAAACGATAGAATTACCGTTGCGGATTTCGCAATGCGAGTTTGTAATACATTTTTCAAGAATAGAAAGCTGTAGAGGATTTCCTCTACAGCTTTTAGTATTATTCAAGAGGAGGATTCTTATGAAAATCGAAAAGAAGATTGAGTACACAGAATGGTACCTGCCAAGCAAAAGACACAGAAAACTGCGACCCAGGAAAATCGAGGACACAATAGAATTAGATATCCCTGAAATATCTGAGGAAGACGCTCCCGTAGCCTTTAGAGTTTCTGACTGTCTTGAAACCACCACAGACTATAGATATTTTGATGACAAGCTATGGGTGAAGATGTATAGTAGCGAAGTAATCTGTGGGGCACAAGGTTTATTGTCACCGTCAGAACTGCATTACCGTATAGGCATATCGTATGGGAATCACACAAAAGAAGAAGTTGTCGAAGCCTGTAAAAAAGATATACAAAACTATATGCTCATAGACGGTGTTGTGTATCGTATTATTGATGAACCTCTTTATGTTTGTATGACTTTTGGACTAGGACATAACCACGGCGGAACATCTCTTATGATACATAATGGATATAACACCAACATAAGTAAAGATAGATATTTTAATGCGTTGCAGCGCGAAGAAGCAATTAAATATACTAAAGAAAAGGCATTGAAGAGGGGAGATACCGATGATCTTGAAAGGATAGGGGAAAGCTATAATATAGAAGTATTAATCCCCGAAGCTGTAAAATGCAATCCCCAAATAGAACACGGGGATGGAGATCCATTTCTCAACGCGCTTGAGAGCATAGCCGAAAACTCATCCAGTTCTGCAGAGGCCGGCCTCCTTACCATTGCTTATACCTTGATAAAAAACAAAAAATAACTTCGTATAAGCAATAAAAAAGAGAAAGAGGAGAGTTAAATGAATATTCTGTTTGAAAATCCAATAACTACATACATAATCGGTATTTATCCAATGCTTATTGGAATCTATTTACTTGCGTATTTTGATACGCACAAAAAGTCAGAAGAATATAAAGAAGTTTTCTGGCGCGGAGAAACCCATATGGCATTGTTCCTTGCAGCATTGCTATGGCCATCTACATTGCTATTGCTAATAGCTTCAATCCCTGAAGTTATTAGAGAAAGGAGATTGAGAAGATGCAGTACAAAGGGTACACAATTTACCTCTGTCGGTATTCTTGGTGCATCAAAGAACTTGGTCGTTACGTCGTCTCGCTCGAAGA
>JAAYPH010000205.1 GCA_012519955.1 Candidatus Epulonipiscium sp. | reverse complement strand
TTGCATTGAATCTAGGGAATTTATTGAAGAAAGACGTCAAATTAATCATCTACCCTCCCTCTTTAAAAACTATACCAAAAGGTAGCGAGAATATTCGATTTATATTAGAGGATTGGAATATAACCAAGAGTGAAACAGATGAGTGGAGGGAAAGAGTAGATGAAAATTACGAAAGAAATAAAGCCTTAAATGTTCCTAGTGTAGGAGGACTCTATAATCGATATAAAGGCTTGCCTTTTATCATTGTATCGGCAGGGCCTTCATTAGAAAAGAATATTCATTTGCTCAGTGATTTGGAAGGCAGGGCTTTTATTTTTGCCGTAGGAAGAACTTTAAAGACTTTACTCTGGGAAAATATAGAACCGGATATGTTTTGTATCATAGATCCTCAATATGAGCCTACTTATAGCCAAATCAGCGGATATGAAAACTTGGATATTCCTATGGTATTTTTTGAATCAGCCAGTGCAGATACTATATCAAAATATAAGGGACCTAAATATATTGCTTCTGACAAAAAAGAGCATGTAGAAAATCCAGAACACATTATGGATTTAGGAGGTTCTGTTGCTACAGCAATATTGGATTTGTCTATTCGATTTGGAGGGAATCCCATTGTATTTGTAGGGCAGGACTTGGCTTTTACGGATGGTCAAAGTCATGCTTATGGAAATACAGTAAATGAAAGTACCAACAGAAGAAAAGTAAAAGGCCAAAACGGAGAATGGCTGGATACAACCTTAGGATTACTAAGTTTTAAACATTGGATAGAAAATAAAATTAAAGATAATCCTCAGATAGAATTTATAAACGCCACAGAAGGCGGAGCATTTATAGAAGGATGCAAGCATATGCCTCTACAGAACTTTATTGACCAATATATAGACTATTCAAAACCTGTGGATCAAAGACTAAGACAAAGAAAGTTCAAGGAAGAGATAAAGATATTTACAGCAACTATCGAGTTTATTGAATGAAGGTGTAACGATGACCATTCAAATAGAAACTTCAAAAAGTGGAGCCCCAACTGCAAAGCTTCAAATAGGGGAAAAGGAGATCTATTTGCACAGCAAATATGACCCTCTGAAAGAAGCAATACGAAATATAGGTTCGTTAGAGGAGTATGGTTTAAATACTGTATTTATATTATTTGGATTAGGACTAGGATATAATCTATATGCATTATCAAAATATGCAAAGGAAAATATCATCGTTATTATAGAGCCAAATGAAGAATTATATTTATATGTAAAAGAACTAGAACATGTTAAACCTATTTTAGAGAAAGCAACTGTAATTTCTCTTGTAGGAAATGCATGTTTTAATATTTATGAAATCTTAAAGCAAAATACCTCCATAGAAAATTATAATCATTTTAAGATATATACATTATCCTACTATGATAAAATATATGCAGAGTTCTATAATCAGCTTTTGGGAATTATTAATAAGTATAATCTTGAACTTCAAGTACAAGTGAATGCTATAGAAAAACTTTCTAGTCAGATAAGCACAAACTTAATAGAAAATATTCCATATATTATAGAAGGGAATTCCATCACTTCTTTTAAGGACAGTATTAAAAATTGTCCTGCTATCATAGTCTCGGCGGGACCTTCCCTTGAACAAAATATCGAGCATCTAAAAGATATAATGGATAAAGCTGTGATTATTGCTGGGGTAAGAACATTAAAGCCCTTATTAGAAAGAGGAATTATTCCTCATTTTCTGTGTAATATTGATCCTCAAAATGTTACTTATGAATTAGCTAAGGACTATATAGAGTTATCCATACCTTTTATTTCATTGGTTCATGGTAATCATATCCTTGTGGAAGAATGGCGGGGCAAAAAAATATTTATAACAGATGAAAAGCTAAAAAAACTTACGGAATATATATCAGAGGAGAAACAGGATATTATTAAAGTAGGAGGATCTGTGGCCAACAGCTCTACGGCTATAGCCACATACATGGGATGCAACCCTATCATTTTAATTGGACAGGATTTAGCATTTACCAATGCAAAGCACCATAGTGACATAGCAGCCAAGATATCTGAAGAAGATCACAAGGATTCACCAGGTGATCTATTAGTGGAAGATATACATGGAAACAGGATTCCTACCAGCTCGCAATTATATTATTACCTTAATTGGTTTGAAAACTTTATTAGAGAAAACTCAACCACTATCTTTATAGATGCCACAGAAGGCGGAGCAAAAATCAAGGGAACTATGATCATGACATTAGAAGATGCCATTATAAAATACTGCAATAAAGATATTAATGCAAAGGACAAGATCGGGCATATAATAGAGAAAAAAGAGAATACTGTATATAATAATGGAATTGAAAAGCTGAAAAATGTCTTAAAGGAATTAAAAGTGGTAAAGAAATGTTCCAAATCAAATTTAGAGTGGACTTTAGAGCTAAAAAGGTATTATGAAGGGAAAAGCAGGGAGAAATTTAAAAATATCTTACACCAATTAGACAAAAATGATGAAGAAATCAAAAAAGCTATTCTTGCTAATGAACTTCTATTTTATTATAAACAGTCTGAACTTTTACAGATTGCTCAGCAGTATGAACCCAAAATCATAGAAAATGATCAAGATTCATACAAACGAATTATTGAAAAAAATGAAAGCCTGTATAAGCTCCAATATAATGCCGCCGTACATTTTGAAAAAATCTTGGAAGAATTTATAGAAGAAAATGAGATAAAACTATTTACAGCATATATTACAATATTATCATAGGTTAAGTGGGTGAAGCGATGTTTGAAAACAAAAAGATTTTAGTTCTTGGGGGAACAGGAACTATTGGACAAGCTTTGGTAAAAAAGCTGCTTCAGTATAATCCTCGAGTTATTCGTATTTTTAGCAGGGATGAATATAAGCAGTTTTTAATGGAGCAAGAACTGGGAAGACGTAAAAACATTAGGTTCCTGTTAGGCGATATAAGAGATAAGGAAAGATTAGAAAGAGCTATGCATGGAATCGATATCGTTTTTTATTTAGCCGCCCTAAAACATGTTCCGGCCTGTGAATATAATCCTTTTGAAGCTGTAAAAACCAATGTCCTTGGTACCCAGAATGTCATAGAATGTGCCATTAATCAAAAGGTAGATAGAGTCATTTATACAAGCAGCGACAAAGCCATAAGCCCTACAAATACCATGGGAGCAACTAAGCTTCTGGCAGAGCGCCTTATGTCCTCTGCTCATTATTATAAAGGAGGAAAAAAGCCCATATTTGCCGCAGTACGATTTGGAAATGTAATGGGCTCCAGGGGTTCTGTTATACCCCTATTTAAACAGCAAATATTAGAAAATAAAAAAATAACACTTACAGATCCTAATATGTCAAGATTTATGATGAGCATTACTCAAGCAGTGGATTTAGT
>JAAYPH010000204.1 GCA_012519955.1 Candidatus Epulonipiscium sp. | reverse complement strand
CTTTTCTCTTAAATAGGCCAAGCCCTGTTCATCCCCATAAACTGTAATCTGTGCTAATCTTTCTGGAGGCATGCTTGCTAAATACGTCCATAAGATTTTAGCAGTTTCTAAACCGTCATCTTTTATGTGAATGAGCAGTTCTCTATCTGAAAATCTTTCTAAGGCTTCCTTTAATTCAGGCATCATACCAATCCCTTGTCCTCGGAAAGGATAAGATTCTCCATTATCTGCAGTATACCCATACCCTATATCTAATTGTTTTAGTTCTTCCATAGTGTACTCACTGATCTTCCCTTTCCCATCTGTTCTCATAGATAGATCATAATCGTGAAATACTGCAAGTTGACCATCTTTTGTCCTTTGGATATCTAACTCAACCACATCTGCTCCATATGAAAATGCCACATCCATAGATTCTATCGTATTCTCCAGGTATTTATGCTCTGGTTCATAAATAATCTCTGCAGTATTCGTATCCCATTCCACCTGTGAAATGTCAAAGGTCTGCGCCAATCCTCTGTGTGCCAGTAATTTATAACTACCTGATTGATCCATAAACAAACTTGTATTATTTAACCACACAAACATAATAAAACTCACTAATATGATTAGGATAAGATATCTCTTTTTTATCTTCCTCATGTAACTTTTCTCCTATTTTCTTATTATTGTAATTGTTCTCTGGCTCTTTCCCCTTTACTTACCATACCCAACAACATAGAAATTCAGCATTTAGGACAAATGAGAATTTAGGCTCTGATCTCTACCTCTCAGAAGGAAAATTACTATTATTCATTATTACTCCTCCATTTTTATAAATAACTTCTGTCTTTTAAAATTTTTTGACACAACATAAATTTAATTTGCATTATAACACCATCAATACAAATTTAATAGAACTATTATGAATTCAATAGAAAAAGTGACGGTTCCGACAGATTGGAACCGTCACTTTTTCTCTGTATGTGCAATTTCTATTCAAAATTTTTCATATAGTAATTGGGAGTTTTCTTTTGCTTGAATATCCTATAAATCGACTATCTAATCGAACAATAAAGAAAGATCCCTCTATATTTATAAGGCAAAATAGTTTTATCTGTGTTCTACAAACTGAATTTTTAATCCATTAGGATCCAATACATAAAAGAATTTTACATGAGGATTCGGTTCAAAGGGACCACTGTGAATATCTATTCCCTTTTCTTTTATAAATGCTATCATTTCATCAACAGAATTGACTTCAAATCCCCAAGAAATATCTCTCCCAATATTCACTGGCTCACTCTGTTGAGTGCATACGAGTTCTATTTTTGTTTCTCCATCTCCTAAAAATGCAATTTCTGTTTCCGGGCCGGCATGAAATCTTCTATCTATCGTAAGTCCAACTATTTCCTGATAAAATTTTAATGACTCTTCCATGTTATTTACTCTTAGTGTGCTCCAAAGAAATTTCATTTTATCTCTCCTTATATTGTATCTATTCTCATCTACTAGTTTAGCACAATCTTATATATCTTATAATAAAGATTTATGCCTTTGCTTTTCTCTATACAAATAACTGTAAAAATATACTACTAAAAGACTTTACAAACAATATTTTATTCCTCTACCATAAGTTTGTTGTACAATTTCTTGGCTTTGATTGCCCAAATGCCATATAGGATACCAAATATTAAAAGTACAATAATAGGAACAACTCTCCAAAGCATGAAAGGAAATTCAAACCAAAATGCAGACCAAAATTTTGCTCCTTCCATTTCCCATAATCCTGGGGTCAGAAAAAATAAATTTTCCAACTTAAAATCTATACTTATTAAAACAATAAGAAAGTAAAGGAGCATAAGAGCAAAATTAAGCAAGCATACTTGGCTTAATCTTTCATGTCTTCTGGCTTTTGATTCTTTGTCTGAGAAAATATCATCGGATGCATGTTCTGACACTGGCAAAAAATATTGACTTCCTGAATAAATTGTTCCATACACGTGTTTCCAACCTGCATCTTCAAAAAGTGCTACATAGTCATTGAATTCTGATTTGCTTTTAAACAAACGATAATCTATTCTGTAGTGTAAATCCTGAGGATTTCCTTTTTCAAAGTGATATCTTCCAAAGGCTGAGTACTTTTTTAAAATAAATCCTTTCTTAGCCATCTCGTTTAAATACTTCTCTTCTTCGTTCATATCCACAGAAACTTTAAATTTCTTCATCATTTCCCCTCCTAAAAACCTATTTCCTGGGCTAAATTTAATAACTGCTTTAAGCGATTAACTTCCAGCTGTAAAACTTCTTCACCCTTTTTTGTAATCTGATATACTTTTCTTCTCTTATCTTCTGAGGGTACTGCCATAATCAATTTTTGTTTCATGAGATTCTCAATCGCACCATACATAGTTCCTGCGGCAATTCTTACTTTTCCACCACTCATTTCCTCTACCTTTTGCATAATATAATATCCATGACCGGGCTCTTTTAAGGCAAGTAATATATAGAAAGTTGTTTCAGTCAGCGGTAGACATTTATCTAAGTTCATGACCCACCTCCATTATTACAAACAAAAATATACAGTAAAACTATATAGAATAACTTTATATAGTTATAATATATAGTTTGACTGTATATGTCAATATCAAAATCAGTATTTTAATTGGTTTGAATTTCCACTCTTTATTCGACCTTATTGTTTTTTTTCTAAAATCTATTCAAAAAACTTAATTCTATCCTCCAAAGGTTTAAATTCTTTATCGCCAGGTGCTGCTGTGAGCTTTCCAAAGGGCATTTGAGCAATGAGCTGCCAGGTATTTGGAATACTCCATTCATTTCTTACATCAGATTCTATAAGTTCATTATAGTGTTGAAGGGATGCTCCTAACCCTTCAGTTTCTAATGCGGTCCATATAATAAATTGGTGTATTCCATTAGATTGTTGTGACCACACCGGAAAGTTATCTTTATATAAAGAAAATTGTTCCTGAAGGGACTCTATGACACTTTTGTCTTCATAGAACAGGATTGTACCGTAACCGCTTTTAAATGAGTTGATTTTGTTTTCAGTATTGCTGAATTGATGCGCAGGTACAATCTTTCTTAATGCTTCCATTGTAATATCCCAGAGTCTATCATGATGTTTTCCAAATAAGACAACTATCCTTGCACTTTGTGAATTCATCGCAGATGGCGCATGTTTTACAGCATGCTCAATGATTTCTTTTATTCTCTGATCGGAAACAGTTGATTCTTTACTAATCCCATAAATTGATCGTCTATTCTCCACAGCCTTTAAAAATTCTTTTGACATATACTGTCCTCCTTTTATGATAGGATAACTTATTGCCTATCTGGATTATCCTATGCTCTAGTAACTAATATTTTTATTTTCTGTTTTTTTAAATATATCATAACATTTATTTCACAAGAAGACTTTTTATTTAAGTCTTTACATTTTTATGACTTTTATTCACGTAGGTTCTTTTTTAAAAATCCTATACATCTTTAATAATTTTACTTATCCTTTAAATTTTTCACCACTATAAATCCCAATACCACCACCATCAGTGCAATGGAAAGGGTAATGATATGATTATTCCTTTCTGTAAAAGGTATATCTTGTTGTTTATAATCCGGATTTTTAATCATTGGACCAAGTTTAGATTCTTTAAGAGCCTTTTTGTTGATTTTATCTGCAATATAGGCTATATCATAGACCGGTGCTTTAACGGCTCTGTTGCCGTAATATAGTCTGTAATCTTTATCCGCATTTGATTCAAATATTAAAATATCCGGTTGATAAAAGCTTTCGATGTGTTGAATATCAAGGGGTTCATTATCTTCATTAATAATGACCAATTTGATATATCTAAAACAAGGTTCTTGGATTACTATCTCCTTGTTTTCCACTTTATAGTTTTCTATATCAAAAGAAGAAATGTGAGCCGATGTAATGAATTCAAAATCTTTCATATCATCGCTGGTGAAAACTTTAACTTCCCTATTGTAGTTTTCATTATTTGCATTGACTACTATATTTGAAATGGGCAGATTTTTATATTTCATATCTAATAAGATTTCTGTTGTTTTATGAATATGGGAAATAGAAACTACCTCAGGCTCTATTGGTTTTTCTATGGGCATATAGGATAAAGTTTCAATATACGCGCCACTTAGAATATCTTCTGAAGATACGTATCCCATTACAATTTCAAACTCAGCATTTATATATTTGTAATTCACTTTATCAAATGTAATCACTTGATTGCTTCCTCTGTTGCCATCATCAAAACTATAGATATACCCTCTTGATTGAATTGGGTAAAAATCAATTCCGTTTTGGCTGCCATACATCTGGGGAGATAAAAGATAGTTTTCGCCGTATACCTCAATCCGAAGACTATTATAAACTTCTAAAGAACTATCTCTTACAAAAGTTGCCTGGATCATCCCGTTGCTATCTGAGCGATTGATGATGTCAAATTCAGAGTATACGTTTTCTTCTTCAGAAAAACCTCTGTACTTGTGGTATTGAACTTCTGTACCTTCAGAATCGAATATCCTGATATCCGATGCAGAATTATTTGTTCTATCATATATCTCAGGATCAATTGCAATGAACCTTAGACCTTTTCCCTTATGTTGTATTTCTTTGTAGTATTCAAACTGATCAGGACCAATGCTCTTAGCAAAAATATTTTGTCCCCCAACGAGCAATAAAACAATGGTTATTATAGAACTAAATATCTTTTTTGGTTTCACCTAAATTCTCTCCTAAGATAAGATTCTTGTATTTTTGATATATGAATGATATCCCAATCAATATAACTCCAAGAGCCATAAAGGACAGTATTCTATATATACCTTCTAATGAAGCTAAATCATTCAAGAATACCTTAAATATCACTAAGAGAAATAAAGAAAGAGAAAAGATTCTTATTTTTTTGCTGTTTTTAATTATTCCTATAACTATTAACACTATGGAATATAACAGGATCACCAAGGACTGCAAAAGGTCCCTCATATACATATAGTTGTCAATACTATCAAATTGTCCTGCATTTCTGGCGGATTCGATTAATCGATCAATAATATTGCTGGTGTCTGTAAGGAAAAAAACCAATAATAGAAGATTCAGCACTACTGTAAGAATCAAATTAATACTGGATTCTTCTCTTTTAATCCACAGTACACCAAAAAGAGCAATAATCGAAAGGACATAGGTTATTGAGTTAATATTAATAAACGGTGTCCTATGTAATTCTTCTCCTATATGAATCAAATCAACACTTAAACTAATAAGTGCTATTCCAACAACACCAATATAGGCAAAATTAATCTTTTTAAATTCTGCTTGGGTGGATAAATAGGATAGCATTAACCCTTCTACTGCCCAGGCTAGAGATAAGAATCTTCCTTCTAATTGTACCGGTATTGCTATAGTAATGAATAGGAGTGCAGCTAAAAGCAAAGAGGTAAGAAAACCCTTATTCACCTCTTGATATTCCTTAAGTCCAAAGTAGATACCTAGAAATACGATCGCAATCATAATAGTAAAGATTCCAAGCAGGCTATCGTTAAATATACTCAACATACCGTATCCTTCACCATAATAAACCATCGCATTCATGAATATTAAAAAGGTATCAAACTTTAGGTAGGGCTTTTTATTTTTGGAACTTATATTCATTAATATAGACACTACCAAGAACTCAAAGAAGATTATAGTCATCGGTATAAACCCTGTGAAGAACTGAATGCTGTCTACCTTTGCATTAAATGCAAAAAAGGTGCCGAGGAACCATAGGGAGAAACAAAAATGAGATGCAAAAAATGCAACATAAAATAGGGATTTCCAACTTTTATAATAAGATATGGTCATGATCCCAAGATTTAAAATAACTAAATATGTGAAGAAAAATACATCATTGGATTCACCACCAGACACCAAAAAGGGCGCAAGAAATCCCGTCAAAACCCCTAGATGCATAATGGTGACCGTGTCATTTCTGATAGCAAGAAATGTACATACCCCAACAATCAAAATAAATAGAATAAATGCTGTGTTCTGCCCAATAAAACTGTAAAAACTAAAAGCTGCATATACTGTGAAACATAATACTGCAATGCCCCCACCCATCAATCCTTCAGCAGGAATACGATATTTCTTAAATTGCATATCTCCGAAAACAAGCATAGCAATCCCTAAAATCACTCCTATAAGAATTCTTACTTGAGGTCCTATCAGATTGTTTTCAAAGGAGTATTTTAGAAAAAATGCACTCCCAAGGATAAGCGCTATGATACCTATCCGGTTGATCCATTTTCCGCCAAGCTCCATTTCAAAGTTCTGCACTTCTTTTTTAAAGTTCTTAGGCTTCTGTGGCATCTTTTGGGGTGGTGCAGGTGGCACAGACGGCTTAGACCCTCCTGATGTCATAGGTGTTGTATGCGGCTTAGTGGGTACTGCTGACACTGGTGGTACATGGGATTTAGGTGGCACCCCCGATGCAGACGGTACATGGGATTTAGGTGGTACCCCCGGCGCAGATGGTACATGTGACTTAGGTGGCACTGCCGATGCAGGTGGTACAGGAGGAACATGCGGTACGGGTTTTGTTGTTTTTGCTGAATTGGGACCTATGTTCGGCTTTTCATGAATAGTCTTAGCATTGTAAAATTCATGTTCTAATCTGGCCAGTCTCTTCTCAATAACATTTAATCTTTCCAGGATTATGGTTTTATCATCCATATAAGCCCTCCCAAATTAACTTCCTTATATTGTAATTAAGGTAAGATTTGTATTATAATTTGCATTATTTTTCAATACTGTTGTTAGTATAAATTATTTGAAATAGTTTTACAATATTTCTGCAAAATTTTAGGGAAGCATACTACAGCTTCCCTAAATTAAAATGAACATACCTACATCATTAAATTACTTCGATAAAGCAATCACTTCAACCTCTACTAAAACTCCCTTTGGCAGTTCCTTTACCGCTACACAGGAGCGAGCTGGTTTTGAGGTAAAGTATTGGGCATAAATTTCATTAAACTCTGCAAAATGGGCCATATCCGTTAAAAAACAAGTAGTCTTAAATACATTTTCAAAGGTTGTATTGGCTTCTTCCAATATCGCTTGTATATTTTTCATCACTTGAAGGGTTTGCTCCTTAATTCCGCCTTCTACTACTGCTCCAGTTGCAGGGTCAAGGGGTATTTGCCCTGAGGTATAAAGTACGCCATTTACCACCATTGCCTGGCTATACGGCCCAATGGCAGCAGGTGCTTTTGTTGTATTGATTTTTTCAATCATAAAATCTCCTCCTATGAACTTAAATGATTTTTACTAAGAGCCTTCCACATTCTTTTATAACAGCAAAAAATTCTCTTAAATAGTAAGTTGGAATTAAGTAAGGCATTGTATTTACACCAATTCCCTCTACCTTTTTCCCAATCTCCCGGGCAAGCATTTTACTTCTTAGAATATGAAAGCGACTGGTTACGACAATCACCTTAGCATCTTTTTTCTTCTCATCAATGATTTGAAAAGAATAACGCATGTTTTCTTCTGTATTAGTAGACTGATGTTCAATAATCAGGCGTTCTTTTTCTATCCCTTTCTTGACTAAATATTCTCTCATGGCTTCCCCTTCGGAAATATCTTCCCCAGGACCTTGCCCACCGGATAATACAGCTATGGTTTCCGGATGTTTTATAAGATATTCATAGGCTTTATCCAGTCGATTTTTTAAGGTTAAAGAGGGTACTCTCCCTCGAACCCTCGCCCCAAGCACAATAATATAATCGCTCTTTGTATGAATACTTGTTTTAAAACCATTTATTATAATAAGACATTCTATAATACAAAAAAATATCATGCCAAATAGAAATAGTTCTTTAATCCAGTTGTGAGAAAAGAAAAATTGGTACCATTGATTAATAGACAACACAAATGAACCTATGATAATCCCCAGCCAAACTGGCACCATACCTACACCGGAATCCAAAAGATAAAGACTGATAAGATTAAGAATCCCAAACAGCACTAAAAATCGAAAAAAATAAATCATATCCTGTCCACTCTTTCCTCACCCATTCCATACAATTTTTCTATAGTTTTTAAAATCGGTATCGCCTTCTGTACTGATACAAAGGATAATAGAATTTTCATCCAGTTTCAAGCCTTCTTTAATTTCTTTTAAGGCTTCTTTCGTCATCACTTGTGAAACAACACCCAGGGTAACTGCTCCACTTTCTCCGGATATAATTCTTTCATCACCTTTTAAGGGATTGCCTAGCACCCTCATGCCGTGGGCAGCCGCTTCATCAGGAACGGACAAGAAATGTTCCGCGTATGATCGAAGAACTTCCATTGCGATTGGATTAGGTTCCCCACAGGCAAGACCTGCCATCATTGTATCCATTCCGCCTTTAACACAATGAAGCTGTCCATCATTGGCTTTTATGGTTCTAAAGATACAATCCGCTTTATTAGGTTCTACCACAATAAAGGTCGGTTTATTTTCTGGATACACTGAACTAAAGAAACCGCACATGGATGCAGCAAAAGAACCGACACCAGCCTGCAGGAAAATATGGGTAGGTCTTTTATTGAGGGCTTTCATTTTCTCATAGATCTCGTAAGCTATGGTTAGATAGCCCTGCATAATCCAGATCGGGATTTCTTCGTAGCCTTCCCAGGCGGTATCCTGAACCAAGGTATAGCCTTTTTCTTCTGCTAATTTATTAGCTTCCCTTACACATTCATCATAATTCATTTCCTTAATTTCTGCCATAGCCCCGTGGGATTTAATCTTATTTAGTCTTTCTTCTGAGCTGCCTTTTGGCATAAAAACAATCGACTTTTGCTTTAATTGCTCCGCTGTCCAGGCAATACCTCTGCCATGATTGCCGTCTGTTGCAGTGATGAAAGTTAAATCCCCAATTTCTTTTTTAACTTCCTCGGATATCAATGTTTTATAGGAAAGGCTGCTGATATCTTTTTTTAATGTGTTCGCAATTAACTGACCAATTGCAAAGCTACCACCCAATACCTTAAATGCATTTAAACCAAATCTATAAGATTCGTCTTTTACAAAAATATCTCCCACCCCTAAATATTTTGACAGCTCCTTTAATTGCACCAGAGGTGTTTCTGAATACTGTTCAAAACTCGAGTGAAATCCTATAACCTTGGCTGCAACTTCTTTATTATATAAATCTAAACCTATTTTTTTATTTTGGCTGATATCATTGGATACCCATTGGTATTTTTCAATCATTTCTTCACCTACTTTTAACGATATTCATGATTAAAACTATTTCTAAGGACCTCAATCCTTACTTAAGGCTATTCAATGTATATGTATAAAAATAAAGATAATGTATTTATCGACTATTTTGATTTTACCATAATACTGATGATTATAAAAAGACATCCGATTATCCACAAAAAATAAAAATCGGATGCCTTTTATACTTATTGATCAACACATTTATTAACAGGAATTGTCGACGATTACATCAATCTGCTTTACTAAACCCTTACGAATGTCTAAAGCAGTTTGCCCTTTTAATAAAGATTTTGTAATGGTTTGATCTTTATAATGAAGGATATATTCTTTGATTTTATAAAATCCCGGTATGACATGAGATTTCCTTGCCATATGATAAATCACTTTTATATTTCCTAAAAAAGTTGCTTTGATTTGTTTATTCTCCCCAATGAGATATTCCGGTATAAATGGCTCAAACTTTAAAGTTAATTCATTCTTACAAAGTCTAAAGGGCTGTAAGCCAAACATCATAATCTGCCACATATGAATAAATTCAACGGTAGAACCGCTCAGTCTGGCGACAAAGCCTTTCCCATGAACTTTCTTATCCGGATTGACACTGCTTGCAATAAAAGAAGAATTCTCTAAGACACTTCTTCCGTAAACTTTTGGATCTAAAAAAGCTACACAAGCAGATTGAAAATCTTCTATAAAGGAATCGTACAGTCCACTTTTTAAAATTTCTAAAAGATATTTATATTCCATATGAAGCCATATGGACTCATTTTCCAGCCATCCCGGAGTAAAGGCTCTTGTTCTCCCGATTTCAAAAGAAGTGCTCATAAGGGACTCATTGACTTTATACATGGATAATTGGTCATCATATAAATTGCTTTTTTTGATATAGGCATACACAGCTTTTTTATCTTCTATAGGCAGGGGCAGTTTTAGATATTTTACAGCCCCCTCTAAAAACATGGGCATATTTTTAAGAGTAAACTTTAAAGGTATTACCCTGCCTTCTTTAAATTCATACTCATCCATCTCATAATAAAAATAGGTTGGGCAAGGATTCTTGCTGAATACTTTTGCTCTTTCAATGCTATTTTTCAGAAATTCTATCCACTTATTTAGATGTTTTAGGCATTCTGCCGCTGATAATGCTTCTTCCCTTCCTTCTATGCCAAATAAAATTTGTTCTCGGTAGGCTTCCTTCGCCTCGTTCATTTCATCCCATAGCTGCAGATGATTGTGGGACTCTTCAAACCGCTTAAGAGCCAATTCAATATTATTCATAAAAATCTTTACTTCTACAGGAAAAGTGATGGAACGGTTAAATTCTCCCACAGCATTTTGCATAAAAAGCAGCATACGAAGCAGCTCATAAGTTTCAGTCATGGAAGAGCCCAAAATTCCCGGAAGCCCATTTAAGGCATCATACCACCCCGGTTTGCCCCCCTCCATTTCTATTCCTAAGCCATAAGGGTCCAATGATGCAAATTTATTGACTGCTAAAATCATTAATTTTGTCATCAATGCGCTATAATAAATTTGCCCTTTTCCATAAGCTGTTCGTACTTTATCATGGGTCACATCCTTTTTGATTACTTCATCCAAAAAGGTATATTGTCTTACTCCCTTTTCCGTTACTTGATACCGTTGGCTTCTGGGAAGAACTGCAGCCTTGGACTCGTGATAGGTATAGCTTATATCGTCAAATAGTAAATGCTCTTTATCTTCCGGATATACCGAAAGGTAAGATTCAATTAAATCCAGATTATATACCCAGTGATCCGTCCAGTAGCCTTCTCCAAAGGTTACATTGTCCTGCTCTTCTGAAAAGGAAATGATTTTTTCTAAGAATTCTTTAACATGCACCAATAATTCAATATCATTCCTCTCAATAAATTTTATAATCCCTCCAGGAGTATAAGGGCTATTTAATTGATGAATAAGTTTTTCATAATCCCTGCTTGCCACCAAAGGTTCGATCTCTTTATTCTTAATCTTTGGCAATTGATAGGTTTTCATATTAATAATAAGGGGATTAAAGCCATCTAATTGAATCAAGTTATAAAACATTTTTATATTGATGTCTTTGACATAGGGGGTAAATAAAACATCGCAGCGTCTGTTTTGATTGATGTCTCTATAATTGCCGTTTCCTTGGGAATAATATTCCGGCTCCATGCAGAAATAATTATAGTCTCGCTCCAAATCCCCATGCTTTCTGGAATATATATAAAAGATCTTATCTTCTCCTAGTTGAATGGGGAAGCCTCCCCGAAGGACATTGTCAATATAGGTCTGGCGGCAATAAGCATCAAAAATCGGATTGGCAGTTTCCGTACCAATCACACTGCCTAAATCCTCTGTAAGCTTATAAGATGTTTCTCTCTTGTTTATAAAATAGCTTTTATCTAATTTTTGATTTAAAAACTTATATAATAAGGACTTATTTTCACACTGCCCGATAATGCTATATAAGGTTATACTTTTTCCAGCTTCTAAAATAGCTTCTCTTCCAAAAAAACTGCAGGGCACTTGATTGCTGGTTGCCTGCTCCATTTCAAATAATTCTCTTAAAGGATACTTTTCAAATCCATAAGCCCTACGCATACTTGTGTCATAGGAAAATATTGCTGTAGGGTCTACAATACAGGGAAGTGTATTCCCGTCTTCTCCTATTGTAAAATAAAAATTGCCCCCTTCTATCGGATGTACAACTGCTGTGTCACCGGTACTAAAACGCACTCTAAAATAAGGAACATCGTCTTTTATGTCTTCTACCTGCATCCAGGCTTTGATCGTCTGGCCCATCATTTTCATCTGTTCCAGGTCTACACCATAGGGAAGAATAGCAGACATACCGTCTAATAACTCTATCTTTTTAGAAACCGTATCTTCATTGGTAACAGTCAGTACACGGACCAATGCCCCTACACTTTCCTCAGGTAAGGTATAATAGAGAACATTGGTCTGCAGTTTTAACGCTTTGTTTCTTTCCTGTATCTCTAATTCATTGCTTCCTATATACATGCAATGCTCTGTTTCAGGATTTTGAAAGGGTTCATAAATTTTTCCATCCAGCTTTATAAAGGTGCGAAATCCTAAAATACTTGTTAATTGATAAGACTGGTGGGCAGGATAGAATTCCATTATGGAATGATCCTTATCACGGATGCCAAAACTGGCTATTGCCTGCCCACGATTGACGTAAAAGCACCAGACAGGAATTCCCATTTCACCGCTTATTCCCGGTAAAAAGCTTGCAAAAGGAGATTGTTTCATATAGTTCTTGATTATAAATCTATTTCTGGAATCAAAGGGTTTCATAAATAATACCTCATTTCAGTTTTAACCTTTTATTGCCCCGGCTATTAGGCTCTGCTGCACCTGATTACTTAGCAAGAAATAAATAAGAATTGTGGGTAAAGTGGCAATCACCATTCCTGCACCGATTAACCCCCAATTGGTCGTATACTGTCCAGCAAAAGACATGATTCCAACAGGCAAAGTACGATAAAGATCGCTATCAATCAGGGTATTGGCAAACATCAACTCATTCCATGCCCCCAAGAAGGTAAAGATTGAAGCTGTAGCCAAGGCTGGCCTAATCATTGGAAGCATAATAGTAACAAAACACTTAAAAACTCCACAACCGTCAATATAAGCAGCTTCTTCCATCTCTCTGGGAATACCCTTATAAAATCCTGTAAGGATCATAACGCTCATAGGAATACCAAAAGCAACATAGGGTATTAACAACCCGAGATAACCACCCTTTAACCCAAGCTTGTCGATTACCTGGAATAATGGAAGCAAAGCTGCTTGCGTAGGAATCATGATCCCTAAGGTAAATATAGAAAAAACAAGATCTTTTGATTTCCATTTCATTCTGGCAATCGCATAAGCTGACATAGAAGTAAGAACTCCTACAATAATAACTGTTAAACCAGTATAAATTATGGAATTTATAAAGTAACGCAGAATTCCTCCATCATTGAGGGCAGTTGCGTAGTTTTCCCAAAGCCAGTATCTAGGAAGTCCCAATACATTTTCGCCAAATATTTCGGCATTGCTTTTTAAGGAAAAAGTGATAAGCCAGTATAACGGGAATAACTGACAGAATGCGATAATAAGTAAGATTGCAAAAAGAATTTTCTTATTTAATTTTTTCATAGCCGCCCCTCCTACACTACCGACACATTTTCTTCTGCCCGTTTAAACAATCTGCCAATAATAAGACTGAATATTAAACATTCCAGAACGATAAAGAAAGCTTGGGCACTACCGTAACCATACAAACTTTTTCTAAACAGATTATTATACATTAAGGTAGCAGGAACCTCGCTGGCATGATTGGGTCCTCCTCCGGTCATGACATATATTAAGTCAAAAGATCTTAACGAACCTGTCAAAGAGAATATTAAACTGGTTTTAATAACTGGTGCTAATAATGGAATCGTAATTTTAAAAGTCGTCATTAATTTAGAAGCTCCGTCAATTTGTGCTGCTTCATAATAATCTGGAGAAATGGATTTGATTCCGGCATAGTAGATCAGCATGTGATAACCTATGTATTGCCAAACTGCAGGCACTACTGTTGATAAGAAAGCTGTTTTGGGCTCGGATAGCCATGAAAATTCAAAATCTTTTGGCCCTAAAGCTCGGATAAAAATATTTAACAGTCCGTAATCACTTCTAAAAATTCTCATCCATAACTGCCCAATTACCATACTGGAAATAACTACAGGTATAAAGTAAATTGTACGAAAGTATTTTTCTCCTTTTACTCCTCTGGAAAGGATCAATGCAAGAATAAAGGATATAGGAAGCTGGATAAAAATAGATGCTCCTGCAAGAATAAAAGAATTTTTTAAAGCATTGGGAAAATATCGGTCTTCCGTGAATAATTTAATATAATTACTAAGTCCCAAAAAATTCATCTTTCCGACACCATTATATTCGAACAGACTGTAAATACCCGTTGTAATTAATGGGACAACTACAAAGCCTAAAAAGATCAGCAAAGTCGGCAAAACAAATACAGCTATATAGGATTTTTTACCAAGTATTCTGTCCATGCTGTAACCCCCTTTGATATGTCATTTCAACCTGATTTTAAAGTGGGGATTATCACTGTCAAAAAGCGATAATCCCCAACAATTACCTTCGCTTAATTCATTTCTTTACTTTTTACTTATTAAGCACAGCAATATGTTCTTCGACAAATGCATTTGTGTCTGCACCTGGTGCAAATAATGTCTGAGCTTGTTCATTATGTATGGTTGCTGGTTCGCTTTCTAAAGAAGTATCCCAAGCAAGCACTCCTGTGGTTCCTTCATTCAATAAATCTTTAATTTGTACAAATAATGGATTTAATTTACTTTCATCAAACTCACCATTCCAGCCTGAGAAACCTGCACCAATTTCATATGCGCCTTTACCAACTTTTTCATTAATGAATATTGCAAAGTCTATTGCTTCTTTAGGATATTTGGTTTCTTTGTTTACCCAGAAAGATTCTACGAATCCACCGCAATAATCGGTTTCTTTGCCTTTTCCTGGAATCATAGGAATCTTAACAGCTACAACTTTGGAAGGATCCACAGTTGCAGTAGCATCAGTATAAACCTGGTTAGCAAACCAACTACCGTTAAGTCTCATAGCAGCTTTACCGGTAATAAATGCAGTATTTGCATCGTCATTTCCAACTTCCAATGGATTCTTGCCGAATGCGCCTGCATTATAGAGTTCTACTACTCTATCTGCTGCTTCTTTGTAACCTTCAGCTGAGAAAGGCACTTTTCCACTGAGCATAGCATTGATATTTTCTCCGCCAACTTCTCTTAATGCCATTGCCTGGTAAACAAATGCTGCACACCATCCATCTTTTGCACCGGCAGCAATTGGAGTAATTCCTTCTAATTGAGATAATTTCTTACATGCATCTAATAATTCATCATAAGTTGTTGGGATTTTAGCTCCTGCCTGATCAAATAATTCTTTATTGCAGAATAAAGCCATGTACCATGAGAATGTAGGAAGAGAATAAGTTTTTCCATCAAACTCGAAAGATGCTGTAGATCCTGGAAGAACTTTATTTTTTATATCATCTGTTAAATAGTCATCTATTGGTAATAATTTACCTGCATCAACAATTTTCTTGATTGCACCTGCACCCCAGTAGTAGAATACATCAATTCCACTGGCTGTTCCTGCAAACTCTGCAGAAATCTTGGTCTTATAAGCTTCTGTATCTAAAGTCTCTGTATTAATTTTTATATTTGGATGAGCTGCTTCATATTCTGCTACTGCTGCTTCATATAGTTTTTTCAGTTCGTTAGTATCGTTGGACCATTGATGCCATACATTTAAAGTAATTTGTTCTCCTCCAGATTGATCATTGGAGGTTCCTGAACTTGTTTCAGTCTTTGTTTCCGTTGATTCCGTTGTTGTGGTGCTACTTCCGCAGCCAATTAATCCAAATACCATCACTGCTGTCAGTAAAAACGCCATGATTCTTTTCAATTTCATATCCTTCTCCCCTTTTTAAATAATATAAATATCACATCTTTCAAACCAAGCATGCTTCAGTTGTTACTTAAAGTATATGATAGGAACGCTTTTTACTCAATTTAATATTTTGAGGTAAAAGGTAACTATTTTTACATATTGAAAAATAATTACATAAAAGCTAAAAAAAAGCATTTATACCTACTATAAATGCTTTCAGACTGTTGACATACTAAATCTTGAATCGAGATAAAGTACTATTTAAACTTTCCACAACTGGCATAAGATTGTTTGCCAATACGGATAATCGCTCTGCGGAGCTTGCTTGTTCCTGGCTGGTTGCAGTAATTTCTTCAATGGCTGCCGCACCTTCCTCTACTATGGCTGCAATATGGACAATAGCCTCCACCGATTGATTTTTCTGTAATTCAATATCATGGATCTTCTTCATTATATCTTCAATCCGCTGAATCATATTCTGCATACATTCTGCCATTTTATTAAAAGCAGTATTTGTTTCAAAAACAATGGATTTTTGTTCTTCAAATATCTTATCAGATTCTTCAACAACCGATACGGCTTGCTTCGTTTTTTCTTGAATATTAG
>JAAYPH010000018.1 GCA_012519955.1 Candidatus Epulonipiscium sp. | reverse complement strand
TTTTTTACTTATTTTAAATGAGATGAACTTCTGAAGTTTGTGCGTTCCTCTCTGATGGTTCAATGATACTATATTTATGGAGAGAAAACTGTGACTCGACTCATGATTTTACAAAAAAATAAGAGTATTTTTAAAAAAACAAAAACTGGTTTATAAACCAGTTCCCACAATCTCTTTCATCTCTTTTAATTGATTTTGCAAGTGTTCATCTACTATGCTCGCTCTTTCAACGTGATTGATTAATTGATCATGCATATCCATCAATAAGTCTCCAGAGATTTTTGTTTGGCGTAATATATCATTGGAGTATTTTCTTTGAGTTTGAATGCTTTTATCAACATCATAGACTTTTAACTGCATTTGTTGAAAACCATTCTCCATGTCGGTTACTTTTTCATTGACCACTTGGCTCATTTGAATGCCTTTTCCAATAGTTTCTTCATTCTTTTTATTTTTTTCTAAAGTTGCCATGATATCATACTGTATATTTTTAATAAGGGCCTCTATATTTTTTGCACTATTGGAAGTCTCTTCTGATAGTTTTTTTACTTCATTGGCTACGACAGCAAACCCTCTTCCGGATTCCCCGGCCCGAGCTGCTTCTATGGCTGCATTGAGTGCCAATAAATTGGTTTGGCTCGCAATATTTCTTATGGCCTTGTTAATCATATTGATTTCATTAGACCTTTTTTCTAATTCCATCATTTTCATTGAAAGTTCTTGTGAACCTTTTTCAAGGTATGTAATGATTTTATACAGTTTATCAGCAGCTAATTTTCCTTCTTTTGCTTTGTCAACGGATTCCCTTGATATGCTCGATAACATCTCGCTCACTTCAGATAATTCTATTATATTTTGATCGGACTGTTCAATAACCAAATTGACTTCATTGACAGACTTATTGATCTCCTCAGCCAAATTGGCTAATTCCCCATGCTGAACATTAACATTTTCTTGTTTTTCTATTGCATGAACTATTTGATTGTATAATTTATTTACTACACTTTTTATGTCAACATCATTGGATGGCTGCTCATCGTTTGCTTTAACTTCCTTAACTTCCTGCATTACTATATCTTTTTTTCTTCTAAAAAACATCACACTCTCTCCTTATCTATATTTTATCTATAGAAATATTTTTAAGTATCAAAAAAGGATGCTAATATTAGCATCCTTTATACTACTAAAAAGAAATTTTTAAAACTATGATTCGAATCACAGTTTATCGTTTTGCCAATTCAAATATGTCTTCGTTTATTTGTACTTGGTTCTCCTGAAGATCTAAGATCTGTTTTGTTCTGTCTCCATCTTCTAAGGAATCAAGATATACGATTTTTTGAGGAATAATTTTTATTACCTTTAAACTCTTTCCTTCATGCTCCATCAAGAATGGTTCCGGACAGTATGCCTTGGCTTCTTCAAAAATTTCCGGCACTTCCATATTGGTCGTTGCTTTGCCAAAGACCTGTACTCCTTTTATTTTTCTGTAGTTGATATACTCGGTGTTAACCAGCAGACAAACATTGGGATTGGTTGTAATCGCATCAAATTTTTCTCCCCCTGCAGAAAGTATAAATACACTAAGATCTTTTCCCATGAAATACTGTACCGGACTGCTTCTTGGAACATTGTCTTTACAGGTTGCAAGGGATGCAGACCTATGTTCCAGCATAAAATCTTCAATACATTCTCTAAGTTCTTCCGAAGACATAGTTTTATTCAACTTATGGTCCTCCTTTATTCATGTTATTTCTTCATTAGTATGCTGCATAGCCATAGATCTCATTCCTTTATTACAAGTAGAAGCTTTAAAGAAGTTTTTTAAGCTCTTTTAACCTGCTAAGTATTTCATAGTATTCTTTGTCTAATGCTTCTACATTATCTTTTTTAGAAGGCATGGACAATCTTCCAATGATTTCTGTAAGACGATTCTGAAGGATAAGAATTTGTTTTTGGGCTACTTCTTTCTCATTATTTTCACGTTTTAATTTCTTACGGGATAAATACTCTTTATAGGTTCCCTTAAACATATTGATTTTATGATCTTCTATTGTCATAATGCAATTCGCAACAGAACCAACAAACCTTCTGTCATGGGAAACAAACAATATAGTTCTGTCATACTCTTTTAATGCATTTTCTACGACTTCAAGTGAATGGATATCCATATAGTTCGTAGGTTCATCCAATATAAGAAGATTGATGTCCATTAATATTATTTTCGCAAAGGAAACTTTCACCCTTTCGCCTCCGCTTAGGACATTCACTTTTTTATAAACATCATCTCTTTTAAACAGCAGTCTTGCAAGAAGTGTCCTTGCAAAGTTCTCAGGATAAATGCTGCTTTCCATTACATTTTCTATAATGCTTGAATGCTCATTTAAGATACTCATATCCTGGCTGAAATATCCTATTTTTGCTCCCTGAGCAATTTTAATAGGGTCTTCCCTGTCCATAATCATCTTAATTAAGGTAGTTTTGCCGCAGCCATTAGAACCTATTAAAGCTACTTTTTCATTATTATAAATACTAAACTCTGCATTCTGAAATATTATTTTATCTCCAAATGCCTTATGAATATTTTTGCCTTCAATAATAATTTTAGAGTGCAGTTTATTGTTATCCGATAAATCCAATTTGATGCTTTCTTGTTCTTTAGGCTTTTCCTTAACTTCTAAATGCTCTATTCTTTTTTCAACATTTTTGATTGCTCTTTCCAAGTTGGCTTTTGCTTTTTGGTTTCCCATCTTATGAAGTCTCGCCTCAGAATTACCCATTCTTTTCGGAGTTTTCCTGATACTTCTAACCTTTTGCTTGGTTTCAATGATTACTTCCTGAAGTCTCTTTTTTTCTTTAACATACTCCTCATATTCAAATTGGGCTCTTTCCACTTCCTGCTTTTTTTGAGCAACATAATCGCTAAAGTTTCCATTATACATTTTGATCTTACCGTGTTCTATCTCCAGGATTTTATTGCAGAGTTTGTCTAAAAAATCTCTGTCATGGGAAATAAGAAGAAGAGCACCTTTATATTCTTCAAATCTTTTTTCCATCAACTCAATGCCTTCCATATCCACATTGCTGGTAGGCTCGTCTGCGAATACTAAAACACTTTGAGTTTCCAAAGCCAAGGCAAGTTTAAACCTTGTTTTTTCCCCTCCGCTCATATAAGCATTCCATGAAGTTGGCACACCAAATTTTGAAGCCATCTCATCACTTATATGTTTGTAATCAGGATCATCCAGCTGTGAAATATAGGAATAGTTGCCGTATAATTTAACCCAGCCTTCATCCGGCTCCAATTTTTTGCACATTATATTGATCAATGTCGTTTTCCCTGCTCCATTGACTCCTACAATACCAATTCTATCTTCAGAATAAATATTTAATCCTTCAACATCCAGAATCAATCGATCGCCAAAATACTTTTTTATATTTTTTGCTTCCAATAATAGCATAAAAAAACCTCTCCTTTATGATT
>JAAYPH010000203.1 GCA_012519955.1 Candidatus Epulonipiscium sp. | reverse complement strand
TAGATAAAGTGCTGGTGGGCGTTCCTTATAAATCCCCTATTACAGAGTGGTTAAAGAAAAACAATGTGGAGTTTAGAGTGAGGTATTTATATAATTATACTGACCGGAATTCATGGGAACCGGTGAATGTATATTCTGCTTTCTCTAATACAGTGATGCTGGGGACTTTAACCCCAACAAATACAATAGAACCCAGTCCCACCTTCGATGAATTTGGCATACCTCATGCCCCATCCAATATCTCAGCTCCCCAAAATCTTGTGTCGGAATATATGACCTTAAACCTTCGTATAAAGGTACCAGAAGATGTGAAAACCCTTCAGAATATGAATTTGTACCCTGTGTTTACTGCCGTAGACTGGAAGATGAATAATGGTGAGTGGCATATAGGAACGAACGCTCTTACTGGTTCAATCAGCATTGAGAATATATTGCTTTCGGATCACTTGTATCTTGATCAGAATGGCTATGCAACCATATATTTATCACGGGATTCACTAAAAATCCCCTTTGGGAAATCCCTTGCCACATGGCTTAAGGATAACACATACACCTTTAGGGTAAGATTCGTCCTTGCATATTTTGACGAGAATGGCGTTAAGTATGTCTATTCACCCTATTCCAATACAGTAACCTTAGGCCGAGGAACAGCGCCACCAAAACCAGCTTCCAAGAAATGATAATAGAATGCATGTAAATATAGAAAAACATTTTTTATATATTCAATAACATTAAAGCGACCGTTATGATATGATATTCATTTTAAACTAATATCAACGGTCGTTTTTTCACAGAAATTAGAGTTTATACTGTTATCTCAATTTGATTTCCCTCTATGCCAATGATGCAACTTTCATAATATCCGTCACCAGTAATCCTTGGACCACTCATCACTTTGTACCCATCTTTTCTGAGACGCTCTGTAAGTTCATTAACCTTTTCTATACTTCCGACACTAAAAGCAATATGAATGAATCCAGTGCGGAACAAAGTTTTATCTATATCTTCCATATTCGGTCTATTCATAATTTCTAGTCTTGCCCCATTATCAAATGTTAAAAAATAGGATTTAAAATTGGTATTCTTATTATGGTATCCATCATTTGCCTTGGCATTGAAGTAAGAAATAAAGAAATCTTTTGTCTTTTCCAAGTTATTTACATACATTGCAACATGTTCAATTCTCATTTTATACCTCCTGTAAATTCTATATTGAGTTCGCATTAAATTACACTTGTGCAATAAATCATAATTAAGTAATACACTAATTATAATATTGATTTCAAGATAATGTATATACTAACCTCAAAGTACGGAAACACTATAGCAATAAAAAACAGGAGATTTCTTAGAATTTAATCTAAGGTTTCTCCTATTTTTGAAGAACTTTTTTTGTTTGTTGAAAGGCTTTATTTTATGGTGACAAAAAATAAAGCACTATTTATAATTCTCGTCGTCCTTCCAACGCCCTTGAAAGGGTAACTTCATCCACATACTCCAAGTCCCCTCCAACGGGAACGCCGTTAGCGATACGGGTTACTTTAATGCCCAGAGGCTTTAAGAGTTTACTGATGTACATCGCAGTTGCTTCTCCCTCTATATTGGGGTTGGTTGCAAGGATGACTTCACTCACTTCTGTTTTTTGTATTCTTTCTAAAAGCTCTTGAATTTTTATATCTTTAGGTCCGATACCAAGCATAGGTGAAATGGCGCCATGAAGGACATGGTATAAACCTTTATACTCTTTTGTTCTTTCATAGGCTGCCATATCTCTTGGATCTTCCACTACCATTATGGTTTTCTCATCCCTTGCAGGATTAGAACATATATCACATTTTTCTTTATCCGTTAGTGTATAACATACACTACAGTATTTTATATTTTTCTTGGCTTGTATGATTGCATTTGATAAGTTTTCTACATTTTCATCGGGCATATGAATAATATGAAAAGCAAGCCTTTGTGCTGTTTTAGCTCCGATGCCCGGAAGACTGGAGAGGGCTTCTATCAGTTTAACCATAGGGTCTCCGTAATGGCCCATTTAGAAAAGACCTCCTGGTAAATTCATTCCCCCTGTGATTCTTCCCATTTGTTGATTAGCGACTTCATCTACTTGGCGAAGTCCTTCATTTACCGCAGCAAGAATTAAATCCTGAAGCATTTCTACGTCATCCGGATCTATAACTTCTGGTTTAATCGTAATAGATTGGAGCTGCTTTTTGCCGTTAAAAACTACTTCTACAGCACCGCCTCCTGCTGTGGCGCTAATCGTTTTTTCTTCCAGCTCCTGCTGCATCTTTTCCATTTCTTTTTGCATCTTTTGGGCTTGTTTTAGTAGATTATTCATATTTCCAGGTATTCCGCCGCCAAAACTTTTCTTTGCCATTTGAATCCTCCTCTTAACTTCTATATCATATCTATATTATCACGACTAACCAAAAAAATAAATATATTTACCATACTTCCAAATGGACGTTTTGGTCTTGAAAAAACTGTATCACCTGTTCGATGTGATCCGTTTCTTCGGTTGCTTCTTTGACATCCCCATAAATTTCTTTGTACTTCTGTTCATACTCTGCAATGGAAATAAACTTAACGTTAACTTCCTTTTTCACAGCTTCTTCTATTTTTTCTTTGATGGTTCCCTCATGATTCTTTTGGATGATATCTTTAAGCATGGCGTCCTTAAACACAATATAATAAATATCGTCTTCTAAATACCCTGCCTTGGTATCTGTCAGCATTCCTTGAAGAAGCGGATCAAAGCCAAGCTTAATATCATTCCACAAATCAACGCCCCGCTTAATATCTTTAGAAACTGCTTTAGGCTTTATTATTTCAGGTTTATTTACTGGAGATACTTTAAGTTGAGGTTTAACTTCTTCTTTTGTTGCCACCATAAAGCCTTGGGATAGTTTTTGCTCTAATTGCTTAACTCTATCTAATAAAGCATCTCTGGATTCATCCATATTGGGCTGACAAATCTTTATAATATTAACTTCCAGGAGTATCCTCTTTTGATCCGTATATCTTAACTCATTGGATAACTCCGAAAAAATACGAATCCATCTTAATATGGAAGCACCATCAACTTCCTTAGCCTGTTTCTTTAGAAGCTCGATATGCTCCTTCGACACATCCAAAATCCCTTCTGGATGAGTTGTGCTTTGTACAACTAATAGGTTTCTAAGATGAGAAATAAAATCCATTACAAATTGACTGATATCCCGGCCTTTCATCATGATTTTATCCACTAATTCTATGGCTTTTAAACTATCCTGATGATTTAGTATAGATGTAAATTCAAAGAAAATGTCTGCATCCACTGCTCCCAGCATATCCAATACATGTTCAAGGGTAATGGATTTCCCGTAATGAAAGGATATACACTGATCGAGTATACTTAAAGCATCCCTCATGGAACCTTCCGATAAGCGGGCAATATAGTAAATCGCCTTATCTTCGATATCTACATTTTCTTCCTCCATGTATTTCTTTAACCTTACGGCAATGTCGTCTATAGAAATTCTTCTAAAGTCGAACCTCTGGCATCTGGATAATATCGTGGCAGGGATTTTTTGAGGATCGGTTGTTGCCAATATAAAAATAATATGGGCAGGAGGCTCTTCTAAAGTTTTTAACAGAGCATTGAAGGCTCCGGTAGAAAGCATATGCACCTCGTCTATAATATAAATTTTGTATTTCCCTTCGGTAGGAGAATACTTTACCTCTTCTCTTATTTCCCTTATATTATCAACACCATTATTGGAAGCCGCGTCTATCTCAATAACATTCATGCTTCTTCCTTCATCCATGGCTTTGCATAAGCTGCATTGGTTACAAGGCTGTCCATCCACCGGTTCTTTGCAATTGACGACCTTCGCAAAAATTTTTGCGGTAGAAGTTTTCCCTGTTCCCCTTGTTCCGCAAAAAAGATAAGCATGGGCAATTCGGCCTGATTTCACCTGATTTTTCAAGGTCGTTACAATATGATCTTGTCCTAATACATCTTGAAAACTTTTAGGTCTTTTCTTCCTGTACAGCGCCATATAGGACATAGTTACACCTCTTTTTATTCTATAGCTTTAAGTGTTCACATTTTTTAATATTCTATCCTTATATTTTAACATAAAATCAATATTTGGCTAAAGGCTTTTTATTGCATAGGAAATTCGGAAGAATTTCCTATGCAATAAAAAAACAGATGGCAAGCCATCTGCTTATATTTAAAATGATCCGTGCACCTACCTTCGACAATTCTCCCCAAGCGTAACCTTTGCAGTTAGCTCAAACTAGGCACCCTCACGGCACATAGAGACATTTACTTAGTGCTGCTTCCTTCCGGACCTGACACGGTTCGTAAACTTCTATTGCGTGAGACCCGATTCTCATCGCCACTTACAAAGGGCAGACCTTAAAAAGATAAGGCCTCAGGTAGGCATCACCCCTGCTACAGCGGATTGCAGGTTACAGGGCACCGCTAACTCCCCGGCTAGCACGGAAATCTTATTACCTTATCAAGTGATGCATTACCTAGTATACAGACTTTTAACCTATCTGTCAACCTCCATTTATTCCCTTTTAAGTCTCATATTTGCAAAAAATGTTTTTAAAATGCTGCTGCATTCTTCTAAACAGACACCTTCGATAATCTCTACCTGATGATTGAACGCTTTTTCCTGCAAGATATTAAGGATAGAACCTCCACAACCTGCTTTAGGATTCCGGGCTCCAAAGACCACCTTATCCATTCTGGCTTGAACGATTGCACCGGCACACATAGGGCAGGGTTCTAAAGTCACATACATCGTACAACCCTCAAGACGCCAATCCCCTAAAAAAGCTGCAGCTTCTTCTATCGCCTGAATTTCTGCATGGGCTAAGGGATTTTTCTTTGTATTTCTTTGGTTGTATCCTCTGCCTATGATTTGGTTATTATAAGTAATAATGGCTCCAATCGGTACTTCATCTATTTGAAAAGCTTTTTGTGCCAGTATCAAAGCTTCTTTCATATAGTAAATATCCAAATCTTCCATGGCAAGTCTCCTTTTAGATATAGTACTATTTTGCCATAGAAACAGCCAAAATTCAATTGCTTTGCAATAAAATTAATGCTACTCTATTATTATGGAAAAAATAATAATTATCATTCATCTTTGTCAATACTATTGCTAAAGGGAGGTGTCTTATGAGTAAAGATTTTGCTATAGTCCGCAAGGGGTATGACCCAGAACAGGTTGATTCGTACATTGCAACACTACAAAATCAAATTAATAGCTACAAAGAAAAAGAACAGGCTATCAATCAAGCGATTGTAAGCGCTCAGATCATTTCAGAACAACTGATATCCAATGCTAAACAGGAAGCAGAACAAATTAAAAAAGACGCCAAAATCCGTCTTTCGAAAATGCAGAATATGCTTGATAAAGCAGAAGAAGAGCTAAAAACTTTCCAGGATGAATACAAAAAATTAATCTCAAAGTATCTTACTCAATTGGATGAGAATAATATTCATTCTTTAATGGATGAACTTCATTCCATACGGGAATTATTTGTTCTAAAAGAAGAAGATACGGAAGAAAAAAACTTTGAGGGAACCCAAGCTCAAAATTTATTTGAAAAAGTGAATACAGAATTCTCTCAGGGAATCTCTAAAGAAGAAATGGATTCTTTATTTGGTAAGGATCTATAATAAGGTACCTTTAGAAAATTAAAATAATAATAAAATCCCCATAGGGGCATTAAAACTGTAGATATTAAAAACCCAGCATAAAATAACTTTATGCCAGGCTTTATGAAAAGCTCGAAAGAGCTTATTTTTTATTGTCTAACTTAATGCCCATTTAATTTCCTGATAATATCGTATTGAGAATCCATACTTTCAATAAAACCTTGTACTTTTGTTTCTATCCCTTCATAATTTTTAAATTCAATAAATGCTTTTTTAAGCTTTGCAATCATCTCATCCGGCATATCTTTTCTCGCTGCCAGGGCATCCTTTGGAATATCCTCTGTCTTTGAAATAATACTAATTTCACCTACAGGAATACCACTAGCCTGAGCCTTTTCAAGAGCTTCGTTATAGGTAGCGCCTGCATCTATTTCCCTCTGCAAAACTGCATTGATTACATTGTCATGGTTGCCCAGGAAAACTGCTTTACTAAAAATCGTATCCGGATTCATATTGTTGTTTTTAAGGATATCCCTTGCATATAAATATCCTGATGCACTATTCTTATCCACATATCCGAAGGATTTTCCTTTAAGATCATAGATGCTTTTAACCGACCCATCTTTTCTTGCAATAATATAACCGTTATAAAAACTCTTTCCATCCACTTTTGGTGTTACTACCGGCTTGACACCATATTTTTTACGGGCATTCACATAGGCAAAAGGGGAAAACCATCCAATATCAATAATCCCTCGATCAATCGCTTCACTTAAGGCATCATAATTTCTAACAATAATAATTCTTGCCTTATAACCAATGCTTTCACATACCCGCTCCAGTATAGGAACATACATTTTTCTTATACTTTGTGGTTCTAAAAATGGGTTCACACCGAATATAATTTCATTGGTCTTCTTAAATTGCACTGCTTCTTCTTGTAAATCTTCTGCAAGTTCGCTGATCTTATTACAATAGGCGAGGATTTCTTTGTTCTTCTTGTTTTGTAAATCTACCATCTGGATGGATTTATAGGTTACATTATGGGTATCCTCTACGGCATATGCAACGTCTTCCACAGCTTTTTCAATTTCTGTTGCTGTATTTTTCTGTATAGAAGAAAGCTCGGTAAGGTCTTTTAAATTGGTTCTTACTTCTGTCAGGATTGTACTGATTTCATCAATTACCGTAGAAGACTCCTTAACAACGATATCTACGTTATTCATTTTTTCATTAATTTCACCCATGGCTTGGTTGGACTGCTCAATTTTTTCAAGAATAGTACTTACCGCATCTTCAATAACAGTTATGGCGCCATCGGTTTGTTCTGCAAGCTTACGAATCTCAGTGGCTACGACAGAAAAGCCTTTACCTGCTTCCCCTGCTCTGGCCGCTTCTATAGCGGCATTTAATGCGAGCAAATTGGTTTGACTGGAAATCTTTTTAATATAATCTCCGATCTCATTAATCGTTTTTGAAGAATTTCTAAGTTCAGCGTTGGTATCTAAGGCACTCATGATCACATCGGTTAAACTTTTTATAAAGTCTCCTATACTGCTAATCTTTGCTTTATTATGATCAAGCATCTGTATAGAAACTTCCGAGTGTTTTTCTATATCAATGACACTATTGTTAAGATTTATAGCGATATTTGCCAGCTCATTGATGCTCGCATTAATCTCCTGAGAATTTGCAGCATTTTGCTGGCAATATTTTTCAATCTCATAAGATAAATTGGCTAACTTTTCAAAAGTATTGATATTATCCTGGGAAAGCCATAATAATTGTTGAGAATCAAACCCCATATTCTCTGCAATATTAAATAATGTATCATCAAGCCCATCTTCTACAGTATGTTTTGAAGATGCAGGCTTTAAATCCTTTTGTGATTTAATTTCTTTATGGTCCCTATACCTGCTAAACACTTGCTCTGCAGCGAAAATCACTCCCAGGCTTCCAATAACAGAAATCATGATTTCCCATGAAAATTTCAAATGAATGAAATATGTTATGCTATGTATAAGGATAAAACCTAAAACCGACAGTAAGTAAAATTTGGTTTTTGAGCTCATTCCTCCCACCACCCCATTTCCGATAAGCTAACTACTTTTTAATCATTGATAAAAGAGTAAGGTAAATCCTACCTTACTCTTTTATCTCTACAAGATGGGAAAGATTATGCCATCCCTAAAAATTTGTATTTAGAATATCGCAGCGAAGAAGAATGCACCCAGTAATGCACCGATGATCGGTCCTACTACAGGAACCCAAGCATAACTCCAATCAGAATCGCCTTTACCAGCTATAGGAAGAATCGCATGGGCAATACGAGGTCCTAAGTCTCTGGCCGGGTTAATTGCATATCCTGTGGTTCCTCCAAGGGATACACCAATGGATAAAATAACAAGACCAACAACAAATGTTCCAAGACCAGCAGCCATATCAACTGTGCCTAATCCTAAAATAAAGAATACTAATGCAAAAGTACCTATGATTTCAGATATTAAGTTCGCTCCATAGCTTCTTACTGCAGGTCCGGTACAGAATACACCAAGTTTTGTTCCTTGGTCTTCTGTTTCAGCCCAATGTGGAAGATAATGAATCCAAACAAGAACTGCCCCTATTATTGCTCCAATCATTTGAGCAATAATATACATTGGCACATCAGCCCATGCGAATTTGCCAATAGCAGCCAATGCGATCGTCAGTGCAGGATTAAAGTGTGCTCCACTAATGCCGCCAAATATCATTGCAGGAATAAGTACTGCACAAGCCCAACCCCAAGTGATTACAATCCAACCAGAATTTTCACCTTTAGTCCTTTTAAGTATTACGTTTGCAACTACACCATCCCCGAGGAGAATAAGACACATGGTACCAACTAATTCAGCTAGAAAAGTTGACATATAATTACCCCCTATAAAAATTTATATATCCATTAATTCGCCCAACCTAAGGATCTATTTACAGCTGCTTTCCATCCATTTAATAATTCTTTTCTTCTGTTGTCATTCATGTTTGGAGTAAAGCTTCTTGAAATTGCCCAGTTCTTTGAAATATCTTCTTTATCTTTCCAATAACCTACTGCAAGACCAGCAAGATAAGCAGCTCCTAATGCTGTGGTTTCAATAACTTCAGGTCTGTCTACCTGAACACCCAATATATCTGCTTGGAATTGCATTAAGAAGTTATTTGCACAAGCTCCTCCATCAACTTTTAAAGCTTTAAGGGTAATTCCAGAATCTTCTTCCATCGCTTTTAATACATCGCTGGTTTGATATGCTAAGGATTCTAAGGTTGCTCTAATAAGATGTTCTTTCTTAGCTCCTCTTGTAAGACCTACGATCGTTCCCCTTGCATATTGATCCCAGTAAGGTGCCCCAAGTCCCACAAAAGCAGGTACTACATATACACCATTTGTATCTTCAACAGATTCAGCAAGAGGTTCTGAATCCGATGCTTTATCAATGATTCTTAATTCGTCTCTTAGCCATTGAATAACTGCTCCAGCTATAAATATACTTCCTTCAAGGGCGTATTCAACTTTTCCATCTACTCCCCATGCGATAGTGGTAAGTAAACCGTTCTTTGACGCAACTGCTTTTTCTCCGGTATTCATCAGTAAGAAACAACCTGTTCCATAAGTATTTTTTGCAGTTCCTGGATTGAAACAAGCCTGGCCGAATAATGCAGCCTGTTGGTCCCCGGCAGCTCCAGCAATAGGAATTTCTCCTCCTAAAATTTCAGGAGCTGTATAACCATATACATAACTGGATGGTTTAACTTCCGGAAGCATGGAAGCCGGTATATTTAGTCTTTCAAGAATTTCTTTATCCCATTCTAAGGTATGGATGTTAAAGAGCATCGTTCTGGACGCATTAGAATAATCGGTTACATGAACTTTTCCTTTAGTTAAATTCCAAATGAGCCAGGTATCTATATTTCCGAATAATAAATTGCCTTTTTCTGCTTCTTCTCTTGCTCCTGGTACATTGTCAAGTATCCATTTTACTTTTGTTCCTGAGAAGTATGCATCTACTATAAGTCCTGTTTTTTCTCTTATTTTTTTATCGAAACCTTCAGCTTTTAATTCATCGCAGAATTCAGAAGTTCTTCTGCATTGCCATACAATTGCATTGTAAACGGGCTTTCCAGTATTTTTATTCCATACAACGGTTGTTTCTCTCTGGTTCGTAATCCCGATTGCAGCAATGTCTTCTGCTGTAACATTAAGTTTTTCCATAGCCTCCTTAGTTACTTCAATCTGTGTAGCCAGAATTTCCATCGGGTCATGTTCAACCCATCCAGCTTTGGGATAAATTTGGGTGAATTCTTTTTGAGATACACTTTGAATTAATCCCTTCTCATTAAAAAGAATACATTTGGAACTCGTTGTGCCTTGGTCTAAGGCAATAACATACTTACCCATCGTAAAACCCCCTATGTATAAAAAATTTTTATTGAAAAAGTCTTTAAAACTTAAAGACTCTTTTCTTCAAATTCCCAAAGCTCTGAACAAGAAGTTGAAATAGCTTTAGCCCCTGCGCTCAGTGCATTTATAGCATCTTTCTTAGTTTTTATAAGCCCCCCCGCTATAATTGGCTGAGTGATTTCTTTTCCTAAAGTTTCTATTGCCTTGGCTGCTATTCCAGGAAGCACTTCAACAGCATCTGGAGAAAAAGTATGAACACTTTTTATCCCGGTATCAAAAGAAAGGGTATCCAGCATAAATATTCTCTGTATTGTAAACATCCCTAAATTAGCAGCATGCTTGAGGGTTATGCCCTTGGTGGATATAATACCGTAAGGGTTAATTACTTCTTTAATAAATTCCACACCCTTTTGATCAGACTTTATACCCTCAAGCATGTCGAGATGAATAAATACAATTTTATCCTTTTCCTTAAGCGTATCATTAATTCTCTTAATACTTAAAATGCTGCCATAAAGTACAAATACAATTTTTATCGTGCTTTTGCATATTAAATCAAGATCTTCGTCGTTTCTTATAGCGCCTACTATTGGATTATCTGCCAAAAGCATTTCAAAATGACTCATATGTCTTCACCTCTATTGAAACTTTATGACAAGCCTTATTTATTTATAACCAATATTTTGACCTATCCCTTTAACATCTTTCGATTTTTCTTGTAGCCACCATATTAACCCCTGTGCCTAAGATATTTTCATATATAATGTCTCCTACATTAATAGGTGCATCAACGGTTAAATCCTTTAACGCTTTTATACAATCAAAGATTTTATCCTTTGGAATGTCCTTATCGGTTTTTATAGAAACAGTAGGGTGTTTTCCTCCCCTAACTTTAACCGTAGTGGTTACAATTCTTGTAGGATTCGTACATTCTTTAATAGCATATGTTTCGCCGATTTTACAGGCGTTACCGGTTACTCTTATTTGATCATTTTCATCTAGTTCTATCAGTAAGGTGCAGCCCATAGGACATCCGATACAGGTGAGCTCTCTTTTTTCCATAAGTTCTAACTCCTTTCTACCTTAAGAGTAATCGTTCTTACTCCCGGATATTGACTAAATAGATCTGAAGTTAATTTAACCTCTTCCATTTCTCCAGGTGTCAGTATCCTTTTCTTTTTATTTAGAACTTTAGTGTCATCAAAGTAAACCGCTATGGCTGCACCCTTAAATACGTCCCCAACCCTAAATCTAATCGTAATATCTTTTTCTACAGTAGAAGGATTTATATAATGAGGAACCGTATATCTTACACCTTCAACTGCTTCCACCTTAATGGTTTCTGCTTTGTTAAGCTGGCCTTTTAAATACTTGCTGGCATTTTTTCCTGCGCTGTAACTTTCTAAGGTAACATTGTCTACTAAATCATGGACATGAAGTACGTTGCCGCAGGAGAAAATTCCTTCCACACTGGTTTGGAAATGATTATCAACGACCGCTCCTCCTGTTACAGGGGATAATTCTACACCTACTTTTCTTGATAATTCATTTTCCGGAAGAAGACCAACAGAAAGCAGAAGCGTATCACAGGATATATATTCTTCTGTTTCTTTTATGGGTTTTCTGTTGCTGTCCACCTTAGCAATGGTAACCCCTTCTAGTCTTTCTTTTCCGTGAATATTCACGACCGTATGGCTAAGCTTTAAAGGAATATCATAATCATCAAGACATTGAACGATATTTCTCTTTAAGCCGCTGGAATAAGGAAGGAGTTCAACTACAGCTTTAACTTTAGCCCCCTCAAAGGTCATTCTCCTTGCCATAATAAGACCTATATCACCGGATCCAAGAACAACGACTTCTTTTCCTGGCATATAGTTTTTCATGTTAACAAATTTTTGTGCAGCACCTGCCGTCATAATGCCCGAACATCTGGTTCCGGGTATGGTTAATGCGCCTCTTGGTCTTTCTCTGCAACCCATGGCCAGGATAATTGCCTTAGCGTGAATCTCTAAAAGTCCTTCTTTAGGATTAATTGCATATATGGTTTTATCTTCAGTAATGTCTAATACCATTGTATCTAACTTATATTCTATAGATAATTCATTTACTTTATCAATAAATCTTTGAGCATATTCTGGTCCTGTAAGTTCTTCTTTAAAGGTATGGAGTCCAAAACCATTATGAATACATTGGTTTAATATTCCCCCGAGTTCATCTTCTCTTTCAAGTATGATCAGATTATCTATACCGTCTTCCTTAGCTGCTACAGCAGCAGCAAGTCCTGCAGGACCTCCGCCTATAATCACCAAATCATAATTCATATCCCTTCCCCCTTCCTAAATAGACTCTTTGTTCGTACCAACGAGTATTTTTGATGCTTTTCCGAATTTCGTTATTTCGGTTGGAGGAATGTTTAATTCTGAATGTAAGAGTTCCATCGTTCTGGATATGCAAAAACCTGATTGGCATCTGCCGGCACCGGCTCTGGTTCTTCTTTTAATACCATCTAAGTCCTTTGCACCCAGAGGTCTATTAATCGCATCCACTATTTCCCCTTCTGTAACAGATTCGCATCTGCAAACGATTCTTCCATATTCAGGTCTTTCTTTAATCACTTGCTTTTTCTCTTCAAGGGATAGATCATTAAATCGTGTTATTCCCTTACGTTTTGGATTAAAGTTTTCATTTGGCTGGGGTTTCAGTTTATCTTTAATAATGTCAGAAACCATGACTCCTATAAGAGGTGCACAAGTTAATCCGGGAGACTCAATACTGGATGCGTTAATAAATCCAGGAACATCCGGAGCTTCTCCTATAATAAAATCATCCTTTTCACTTCGAGCTCTTAATCCACTAAATGAGGTGATGATGCTGCCCTTTGGAAGAGATTTTACACTAAGGGAAGTTCTTTCCATTATATCATCTAATCCTTCCCGTGTAGTACTTACATCATCCTTATCTTCTATATCTACTGCATTAGGTCCTACCAGCAAGTTGCCATCAACTGTAGGCGTAACCAAAACCCCTTTTCCTAGTTTTGTAGGCAATTGGAATAAGGTCTTGTCTGTTAAATTTCCTACATATTTATCAAAGAGATTGTATTCTCCTTTTCTAGGTATAATGGTAAACTTATGCTCACTTACCATATTGTTTAGTTTATCCCCATAAACTCCTGCTGCATTAACGAGAATTTTAGTCTTTATGGTTTTATCTTTAGTCTTTATTTCAAAACCATCTTCTAATTTAGTAATACTTAATACTTCTGAGTTAAAGTTAAACTCTACTCCATTTACGTTAGCGTTTTCAGCCAGAGCTATGGTTAAATTAAAGGGACAAACAATGCCTCCTGTCGGTGCGTATAAAGCTGCAACCACTTCATCCGATACATTAGGTTCCATCTTTCTTACTTCGTCTCCAGATAGAATCTGAAGATTTGGAACTCCGTTGGTTTCTCCTCTTTTCTTTAATTCATAAAGCTTATCCATATCTTTCTCATCAAAACAAAGCACCAAAGATCCGTTTCTTCTAAAATGAAAATCTAACTCTTCTGCTAGTTTATCGAACATTAAATTGGCTTTAGCATTAAGTTTTCCTTTAAGTGTTTCAGGCAGTGCATCATGACCTGCATGAATGATAGCACTGTTCGCCTTACTTGTACCGCTGCATACATCATTTTCTTTTTCTAATACTAAGGATTTCAGTTTATATCTCGATATTTCTCTTGCGATAGCACAGCCTACGACTCCAGCCCCTACGATCACAACATCATACATACTATCACCTCATTTCTTTAATTAAGCAAAAAGAACCTAAGGACACTTGCTCCAGCAAGCAAGCGTATCCTTAGGTTCTCATCGTCTCAACCTAAATACATATATTTTTCTTTATACTTTATATGTACGTTATACTATATTATATTTTCGTGGATAAGAATATATTCTTATGTTTTAAATAATAATGCAGAATATTAACAAAGTCAAGTATTTTTTCAATTTGTCGAAAATTTAACAGATTATTACAAGCATTATTCACAGGAATTTAAGCGAATTACAAGTTTGTTTTAGTAAAATTATATATATATACAGTAGTTTTAATGAAAAGTTGTCTAATATTTAACAATCATTTTGTGCATTAAAGTTTAACCCTGTTTGGGCAAGAGCAACTTTCATATTGTACAAGAAAGAGGGCCACTTGTAAAATAATAAAGTTTGATCCCTTGCAAGCAAGACGAACTTCCATAGTACATAAAAAGCCTTGCTCAGGTATTGAGCAAGGCTTTACTTTATAGAATAGTATTAACGTTCCCGGCGGGATTCGAACCCACGGCCTACTGCTTAGGAGGCAGTCGCTCTATCCTACTGAGCTACGGAAACATACAATATAAAAGAATATTTTATCCTAACAACCATCTTTTATATTGTACCTATTTTATATTTCTTAGTCAAGTAGTGCTATGAAAATACAATCGTTCCCTGCATCCAGCATACACCCATAAATCTCATCCCAACTAAAGGGGTTCCGACCAATTCCTTCTCATTAATAACGATTTCAATCTTCATTTCCATGGTTTCAACCAGCATCCAGAATACCTTTTCTTTAGACTGCTCATTTTCAATGGTTTCTACTTCTACAATCGTACCTAATACAGAATAAGTGGCATCTAAATACTCAATCGGGATAAAATACCCTTCTACTACGGATAAAAAGTCTTCATATTGAAGTCTTTCTTCTATAATTTCAGCCGTTTCTTCTGCTTCCATATCCAGTATTTCCTGGGCCTCTTCATCGCCTTCTTTAGCCCTTTTTAGCAGCTGTCTTCGCCATTCTTTTTGTTCGTTTTCATATTCTATATCCGATTCCGTTTTTTCTACTGGAAGAATAACCGTTCCTTTAGAGGCTAAGCCGACGATCTTAATGCCTTCTATAGAGGCTTCTTTATCCTCTTCAACTTCTAAATACTCTATAATATTTTGAAGCTGAAATACAATTTCTGTTCCGGTTTGTTCCTCTTCACAAACAGCAAAATAATAATACTCTTCTTCTTGTTCAACTTCTACCTGGGATACGTCTATAATATACTTAGCTTCCGCATAAGGATCACAGGTTTCCAGATCAATATCCTTATCATTGTCTAAAAGCCCTCTTAAGACTATGCCGATTCTTTTGCCGTATTCTTTGAAATACTCTATAAACACATGATCATTATCATGATTGGTTACAAATTGCTTCGTCGCGTTCTTTAAAATCTGATCGATGATGCTATCCCACTGTTTCTTTTTTGTTATACCTTTAAAGCCTACTGCGCTGATATATGATTCCATAATTTCCCTCCTTCCTGTACAAGAAAGCGTTAAAAACCACTCTCACTTGTGAAATAAGAAAGTTTTATCCTGCCAATACAGGGGAACTTTCCAATTCCATAAAAAAACCCATAATTCAATAAAACTTTATTAAAGCTTTATTTTACAGGTTATTATATATTCCATTATTTTATTTTACAATAAAAATAAAAGAGAATTAGTTGCCATTGTATATTAACATTTTTTAGGGTGTATATCAATAATTAATCATTATATAAAAATAAAACCTCTATCTTTGATTTTTCTCAAAGACGGAGGCTTTTATACCGCACGCAGAAGGATTCGAACCCTCGACACTCTGATCCGAAGTCAGATGCTCTATCCAGCTGAGCTATGCGTGCATCCATATTTAGCAAAAGTCATTATATCACATATGTTTTATAAAAACAATGGTATATTTTTGTTGAACAGATAAAAACCTTAGACTAACTTTAGCGTTATTCTAAGGTTTTTTATTACTTTATATAAATTTAAGAAAATGGGGGGCTAGGATTATATATTAAATGTTATAATGGATGCTTTTAAATCTTCCGCCATATTCATTAATTTATTCGCTGAACAAGAAATTTGTTCCATGGCCGCTGCTTCTTCCTGGGCTGTGGCGCCTAAGGTTTGAATCGTATGGGATGAAACTTGGGTTGCTTCCATGATTTGTTTCATATCTAAATAGATTTCTTTATTATAGGCAATAATGTTTTGAATAGCAGTTGATAACCTTTTAATTTCATCCAATACATTTTCATTCTTTGTTTGGATGATTTCAAATTTATTACCCACTTCATGGACAGACTTATTGCCGCTTTGAACCATTTCAGTGCCTTTATGAATGGACTTAACCGCTTGTATCGTTTCAGATTGAATCTCAGAAATAATATTAGTGATTCCTTTTGTTGCTTGTACGGATTCCTCGGATAATTTTTTAATTTCATCGGCTACAACAGCAAAGCCTTTTCCGTTTTCCCCTGCTCTGGCGGCTTCTATGGCGGCATTTAATGCTAACAAATTGGTCTGCTCAGAGATTCCATTAATTAAATCAACAATGCCTCCGATTTTTTTAGTTTTATTATTGAGTTCTAAAACTACTTTTTCCGATTCTTCAATCACACCATTAATGGTTGACATTTGATCCATCGCTTCTCTGCTTTGAAGATTGCCATCATAAGCAAGCTTTGATGCTTCGTGGGAGGTATGCTTTACTTTTTCTGCATTCTCTCCTGCTTGCTCAATCATAGTAGAAAGTTCATCAATAAGAGAGAATACATTATTGATCTTTTCAGTTTGAAGCATGATACTTTCTGCAATCTGATTAATGGATTCTGCGATTTGTTGAGCGCCTTGACTGTTTTCTTCGGCACTATTGCTTAATTCTTTTGAAGTTTTATTGGTTTCAATAATGCTATGACGGATTTTTCCAACAATTTCTTTTAACTTCTCTACCATTTCATTAAAACCAATTCCTAGCTGTCCCAGTTCATCCTGAGATATAATTTTAACTTTTTGTGTTAAATCGCCCTTTGATACTTTTTTTGAAATTTCTAACATCTTAGAAATGGGTTTTCTGATAGCGATACTAAGATATATTCCAATCATTACTGCAAAGATAACGCAAATCAAAATAACGATTGGCAAAATCATCTTTTGCTTTTCAAAGATTTGCTGACTATATAAATAGGCTTCATTGGAATGGGTTCTATTAAATTCTAAAATTACTTCTAAACTTTTATTCACTTCATCAAAAACCTCTTTTGATTCCCGTTCTAGAACTTTACTTGCTTCTATATTTTTTAAATCCCGGCTTAAAGCAATTAATTCTTCACTAATTTTCATATAGTCTGTCCACTTATTTTTTAACTCTTCTAATAGGAGTATATCTTCTTCCAGTACTCCTGAATGGGACTGATCTATTTGCAATTTGCTTTCTATAGCCTCCTCCATCTTTTTTGTGATTTCTTTCATAGAGTTTTCTATAATACTTTTCTTAGATAAGGTATCACTGACTATATGTTTGGATTCTTCTATTCTATACTCTAAGGCATATCCATGGATTGTATGGGCAATGTCTACCCCTTCAAGCCATATGGAGTTGATTTCTTCTGATTTTTCGTTGACTTTTTTAAGAGCTCCTAAGCTATAAAATCCTAGTAGTGTTAAAACAGCGATTATGATGGCAAAACCTATGGCAATTTTAAATCGAATCGAAACTTTCATAGCTTATCCCCCTATATGCATGAGGTAGTGTCAAGTATGACACCCCGTTGTTTGTTACAACTTCTTTATATATCAAGGGTTACAGAGTTTTTTTAAATAAAAAAACAATGACCCCCTGTTTTCTGTTATAATTGAGTCTCCTACAACAC
>JAAYPH010000202.1 GCA_012519955.1 Candidatus Epulonipiscium sp. | reverse complement strand
AGCATTGTTTTCTGCGCCATCAAGGGTGGCGGAAGCTAACCATCAACTACAACTTGAGCTTTTAAAACTTCCAGATGAAGTGATTTTTTTATATCTCACTTTTTCATAAGCTACTTTACACTACCTATAGTCTCGATGATTCTAGCAATCCTAAATTCTATAATCTGTATCATTGATTTGCTATCTTAGTATGAACATAATCTTTTAAAAGATATCTTGTTTTGCCCTGCGTTACATTGCCATATTCTATTGCTTTTTTAGGGCATTTCGCAATGCATGCCATACAATGGGTGCAGCTTTCTCCCCACTCCGGCCTTTTATCAACAACTTCAATATTATTTAAGGGACAAACCTTTTCACAAATTCGGCACCCTACACATTCATCCGTAGTATAAAAATCCTTTGCAACCAGTTTATATTTTGTCCATACCGGTGCAAAAGGGGCAATAATCAAGGTTTCAAAAAGCCATACATGACGGGTTTTGAGTCTATTTTCATTCTTTATAGCTTCAACCACTTGCTTTACTTTTTTGGTAGATTCGGAGATTTTTGAATAAATTACTTCTTCATCATCCATAGCATATTTATTATTGGCAACATAATTTCTCGGCATTACAAATTCTACACAGCCTAAGCATTTTAAATTTTTTCTCCTTGAAAATAGTTTTGCCTGAACCTTAGCACTGCCGCAATAACCACCGCTTGTAAAAACAAAGTATACTTTATTATTCCCGTTAAAGGTTATAGATCTTAAATACTTCATTAAGAACAAAGGCATTTCACAAACATAGATAGGCGCACAAATAACATAAGTTTTTTCTGAATACAATGGGGACTTGTCATTAGTCCTAATTCTATCAAACAAATCTACGCATTCATCACCTAATCCATCCGCAATCAATTTTGCTATATATTCTGTATTTCCTGTACCTGAAAAATATAATACCATCTCTAGCCTCCAACTGTCCTATAAGCTCTTTTTGATTAAAACTATAGCTGTTCATTTATTAAGAGAATATTCTATTGATTAAGATTTTGTATCTTTCACTTTTCTTATTATACAATAGTTAACATAAATAAGGAATAGTTTAAACAACATAACATTGAACACACTATGCACTCTCATGATTGACCTTATTAAATTCTAAATAAAATTCTTCTAATTCCTCTGGTAATAAAGGCCTGCTATAGTAATATCCCTGGACTTCGTCGCATTTTAGTCTTTTAAGGATATTTATTTGTTCCTCGGTCTCAACCCCTTCAGCAATTACAACTTTACCAAGGGTATGGGCATATTCTATAAAAAGTTTAACCAGTTCTGCGACTTCAATTTTATGAATCCTATCAATAAAGTATTTATCGATTTTTAATTTATCAAAAGGTATTTCACTAACACTCATAAGAGAATTATAACCCGTTCCAAAATCATCAATAGATATTTTATATCCACTCTCTTTTAAATAATTTATTTTTTCTATTAATCTATGATCGTTGTAGGCTATGGCTCTTTCTGTTATTTCTATTTCAAAGTCAGATCGATCAATATTTTTAGCATCTATTGTTTCTCCCGCCCAGGAAGTAAAGCTATCATCATTCAACTCGCTTACAGATGCATTCACAGCACATTTAATATTCATCCCTTTACTTTTCCAAATTTCCATCTGTGTTGTTGCACAGTCAAAAACAAACTTGGAAATCTTATTGATAAACCCAATCTCTTCTGCGATGGGAATAAAAATATTCGGCGGGATAAACTCATTGCCATTTCTTTTCCACCTTACCAATGCTTCAACGCCTGAAATCTTATTGTTTACAATATCAATTTTGGGCTGATACATTACAAATAATTCATGTTTTAAGATAGACTCAAGCATTGTTCCAGTAATACTTTGTATCTCTCTCCTTTTGTTTGCTAAGCTAACGTCATAGTAATATATGCCTGATTCCTTTACTTCTCCTTGCTCATAAGCAATCCGGGCTTTATTGTATATTTCAATTGGTGAACTGTCTTCACCTTGATACATATAAATTCCCACTTTAAACGCTAATCTAATTTTGTACTCATTAATTGACATTGGAAAATCAAGATAATACTCCAAGATTCCTTTAATTTTTTCTTCATAATCATCTGAACTACTTTCACATACTAATACAATCAACTCATCTTTTTCATAAGAATAGACAGATTTATGTCCACAAGTGTGCATTACTTTCTCTGCCAGACTGTTAACTATTTCATACACTAATTTATTGTCAATGTATTTTTCAATATCATATAAGTTTGTTAATTTTATGGATATTAATTTGAAGTTTTTTTCTGACTTCATCTTATTTTCAATATCATAAAAAAGCTTCTTTGCATTGGGAAGATCATAAAAAGGGCTTTTTAAGGTTCTTTCCAGTTTTTCTTCATTTAAGCTATTTATTCTGTCTATCATATATCCTGTTAAAAAGCCTATAAATGAAAATATCAGCAAACGAAAAATCCAATTCATTGGATCCTGAGTAATGCCCAGTGCAACATCCATGGGCATAAAAGGACCTGTCAATATACCGCAAACCATTCCTGCTATCAGTCCAATGAAAGCTCCCCAATAGAGCGAAGACAGAATAATTGGAACATACATGAGATGTACAAAACCCTTTTTTGTACCGCCTGTAATATAAACAAAATATAAGATTGTAATAACCAGAAAGGCAACCAGCAGGATATGAATTAAATTCGTTCGGCTATTTTTATCCCCTCGTTCGATTTTTGGGATCATAAATATTTCCCCTTTCTCCCCGTATTGTTTCACATACCATTACTTATTTTTTGTCTATATTCCATTATATCGAGTTTCTTACAAGCTATAGGTATGTCCCATTCCTGGCAGCTTATTATGTCGTAATTGTGTCTATTCACTCTCTTTCTGAATTATTTTGATGTTATTATTATGCACAGTTGCGCTATTCCCAAGGGTTGATATATCTATTTTTTACCAGAATCAATTTCTAGTTCCTCATTAATATCTTCTATTGCAAAGGACAAGCTTCCCACAGCTTTTCTGTTTTCATCCATCAACGAAAGATATTTTTTCGCCTTATCGTTCTCTCCTACTTCACTATACATCTTATAATATGAGGCATTCTTATAATACTCTGCTACAGCAATGCACTCTTTAAGATCCTCCGGGGGATTAGCTACATGTTTGCTTAAATACATTTGAATTGTCATTTCGCTATATTTCTTATCATTAATGTACCAGATATAGTCGTCGGCACTTCTATAATGGTAATCCGTAAACGCCTCCATATACATATTGATGAATATCAAACTGCATATTAACATCACAACGCATAGGCAAACAATCACTATATTCATGAGCTTATCAATATTCGTTTTCAGCATCATCTAAGCTCCTTTCAATAACAAGCTGTATTTTGCCAGCTGATAATTGTTGAAATTTCTCTATATCTTCTTTAGGAACCTTAAGATATACATGAATAAATGTCTCTAACTCATCTCTTAAATCCTGGATGGCCGCCATGTGCGTCTCTGAATATTGTTCTTGCCTGTATTCATCAAATTCAAAACCGTCATAACACATTTTAATATAATCACCAATATACTCTGTTAAATCTTCTGTAGACATATACGGATACTTCTCAGAATTTAATACCTGATGGGTATAATCATAGATAAAAAGATAATAATAAGACAAATTTGCAATGGTCTCATATTCCCGTAAATCGTCAGAAAGATATAATTCATTGATCTGATAATATGATGCTAAACCAAAGAAGTCTCTGTCTGCTTCGAGTTTATCAAGATTGTTTTTATGAATATTCGTATCCTTTTTAAGCTCTGCTCTTTTTACCCAATCACTTATTCTATAAGCATTAGCACTGGCCAGTAAAATAAAAAAGCACAATACTACTAATCCTGCTATAATCGTTCCCTTAGCTATTCTACTAACTTTTCTTCCACTTCTCTCAATGACATTTCGCTTCGTTTGATAATAATCTTCACGAAAATGCTGCATATCTTTTCGATGTTGCACAGCATATACATTCGCACTGCCACAGTAACTGCAAAACTTGTCATCAATCGTTAGATTGCTTCCGCACTTTACACACTTCATATATACCCCTTCTCAGCCTAATCCAATCGCTTTATGACATTGGAAGCATATTTTTCTATCTTTTCGAAATTTAAAAATCCATATTCCAATGCATCTTCATACAATTGTAAAGCTTCTTTCTCTGTAAATTTTAATAGATCAAACAGCAATGTCTCCATAGTGGGGTTGTACTCTTCAAGTCTTTTTATCTCATCTTCATCCAGTCCTGCATTCTCAAGGTTATAGCAAATATTTAACCCTCCATATATTGCAGTGGTAATATCGTATGATGAGTATTTTTCTTTCTGCTGAATTTTCTCCATTGCGTCTTTAGCATCACGGTAATACGCATAAAACCAAATAAAGTCCTCATGTTGCCAGTTAACATAGGTATATACTTTATCTGAGGAATATAGCTCATAGGTAAACTCTAATAATTTATCGTACTCACCTGCTTCATACCATTCATCCAGCATAGGAAAGTTTTCCCGATCCCACAATAGTTGTTCTTTTGGGTCTGCCTGGTTAAAACCGTCTGTAATATCGATCAACTTAAAAAACAGTGCCACTATACCATATATAACAGCTATACTTACAGCGCAGATCAGTAAGATTTTTATAATTCTTTTTATCTGCACTGATACTTCTGCCTTATAACTCTCGGTTGGGATTTCTTCTAATTGTTTTAGTTTGTCCCTAATACGGTACAAATCTCTAAAATATTTTCTCTTAGCTCCTTCATAGTTAAATCCGCCACAATAAGGACATTTAGGTTCTATAACTGATATTGTTGCTCCACAGTTTTGACATTTGCGTTGTTTCAATGCTATATCCGGCTCTGCCACCAATACGCCCCCCCATTTAATGTATTTTAGTTTTACTTTGATGTCCCTTTATGCTTATGATAGAACTCTTTAAGTGATTCTTTTGTCTCTTTATCCAAGTGATGCCACCGTATGCCCTGAATCGCGCCCTCTAGCGCCGAAAGACGCATAAGACAGGCAGACGAATCCTTGCTAAGAATACGAAGCCATGCTTCACGGCTGCCCACACTTTTTAACTCTTCTGCTGTAGTAATCCCAACATCTATAAGTTGCTTTTCTAAATTAGCTCCAATATTCGGCAATTTAGACAGTTCTCCCATTGTCTAAATCTCCTTTCTTCTGTGATTCAATATGGCCCCCTTGACTCTAAAATTTAATTACCTTGGGTTCTTCTGTAAACGAATAGAAGGTAGCTATTGCATCCTATTAACAAATATTTTGTTATTCAAAGAATCTTTAATATAATCGAATAAGCGTGTTTCTGTAATATACTATACAACGTCCCCAGAAAAAGTTAAATATCTGTTTTGAAATTTTCGAAAGAAAGGTATAAAATTTTATTTCACTTATATTGTTAACCTTATGTTTTTATATAGTTGACAATGCTTTTAATATAATATATATTGAGTGTAAGTTTATCATTATTTTTAATTAAATTATCTATTTGGAGGTAACTATGCGAAATTTAGCAGAAGAAATTATTAGAGGCAGACGTTTAAAGAGAGGGGAAGATTTAAATTTCTTTTTAGAAGCTGATTTAGATGAGTTGCTTAAAGGGTCAAATATGATCCGCAAAGCGCTATGCGGCAACAAAGTTGATCTTTGCAGTATCATTAATGGTCGAAGTGGACGCTGCAGTGAAAACTGTAAATTTTGTGCCCAATCCTCTCATCATAAAACTGGGATACAAGAATATGAATTTTTAGATCCTGATGTAATCGTTGAAGATTGCAAAAAACAGCACGCAAAAGGCGTACACCGCTACTCTATTGTTACAGCTGGAAAAACTTTAAGTGATAAGGATTTTGAAAAAGCTATTGAAGCATATCAAAAAATGAGAGACGAATGTGACATTGACCTGTGTGCATCCCATGGATTATTAACAAAAGAACAGCTTATTCGTTTAAAGGAAGCAGGGGTTTCCATGTACCATGCAAATATCGAAACCTCTAAACGTTATTTTCCTAGCATTTGTACAACCCATACCTATGAAGATAAAATAAAAGAAATTCAGCTTGCTAAAGAAGCAGGACTTAAAGTTTGCTCCGGAGGCATTATAGGCATGGGAGAAACCTGGGAAGATAGAATCGATATGGCTCTTAATTTAGCTGAGTTGGAAATTGAATCGATTCCTATCAATGCACTTATACCTATTAAAAATACATGCTTTGAAAATATAGAACCTCTTACTGAAGATGAAATTCTAAGAACCATAGCAATCTTTCGCTATATTAACCCTACTGCATATATCCGTATGGCAGCGGGTAGAAATTATTTTAAAGACGGCGGTAAAAGAGTATTTCTATCTGGTGCCAATGCAACCATTACAGGGGATATGTTAACTACTGTAGGCAATAATATCGATCAGGATAAAAAAATGTTAACTGCCTTAGGCTTTGATATATCAATGAATAATTTATAAAAAGGCATAATAGCATTTAACCGATGCTATTATGCCTTTTATAAACATTTACAGTTGCAAATAATTTATTACTTTTAGTCATTAAACATTTTATAACTATTAAACAGCGATAAAAATTTGCATTTAGTCTAGAATTCACTAAAGGCCTTTTTAAAAGTTCGTCTAAAACAATTAGGCATTTTATATAAACTGATACGTCCATTTACTCCCAGACAGACATAATGATAAAGTAGAACGAAACCACAGAAAAGACAATGAACGATTCTATACAACGCATACTTTCTATTATTTGATAACTTTAAAAAACAACTAAATACATATAACAAAAGGGACTATAACTGTTTTCCGATAAGACCTCTGGGATGGAAAACACCATATAAAGGCCTAACGAATTTTATTAATTTCCTTTTTATACTTTAGCATACTTATCCCCTGAGTCATTGTACCCATAGGGCAATAAACACACCATGAGCGGGGTTTAAAGAAAATCATTGTTAATAGTCCCAAAATAGTGGATGTAAGCATAACACTATAAAACCCAAAAGCAAATTGGGCAATCCAAGGGGATACTGAACTGGTGTTAGTCCAGTTCCAAGGAAGTTGAATTGTCCATAAAAGAGTAACTACTTCTTTCAAATTATTCGATCCATTAAAAACCAAATAAGTAGAAAAAATCATTATTCCAAACATAGTCATAAAAAATGCTAAAAATCCATAACGAAACCATTTGCTTCTTAGGAATGCAGGAATATTACGATTTGAAGAGAGTTTAAGCCTGTCTCCCAATAATTCAAATAGCTGTCCTCTTCCACAATAGCTGTTGCAGTATAACTTGCCCTTACCTATTATCGAAAGTAATAATGGAGTAATAAAGCAGATCATCCCTATCCATGCAAATAAAATATTAAAAAAACCTAAAGTCAGATATAGTGCTGAAAATATCCATAAATATTCATTCCACTTCTTCATACTTTAACCTCCTTTTGTACAACTTGAATTACAGAAGCGGGACATGCCTTCTCACACTTTCTGCATCCAACACATAAATCTTCGTTAACCTCTGCGTAAATTCCATGAAATATAGTGATGGCTTGACGTGGACAAACTTTTTTACAAACTCCACATGCTACACATTCTGTTTGATTGACCATTGCTTTTTTCATGTTATCCTCCTTTACTATTAGAAAATTTTTGCCCATACAGCATAAAAGGCAACATACGTATATAAGTCATTGATAATATACTTATATATTATAACAATATATTTTAATATATCAATATAAAGATTGATTTTTTATAAAAAAATATACCTTCGATATGTTTTTAGAAAAGCGTATCGAAGGTATTAGCCTAGAATACAAGAAAAGCAGTAATGAATCTAATATATTTACAATCCAACTAAAACAACTGCATCCAATGTTAACAAACAGTCACCAATATATTCTAACGTGCAAGTGTAAATGTAAATTTTGCATATTCTTTTTCCACACTTTCGGCGTATATTTCACCGCCTAGTCGTTCTATAATTGTTTTGGCAATGGATAATCCTAAGCCATAGCTGCCTATTTCATAGGTTCTGGAAGGATCTGCTCGATAAAATCTGTCAAATATTTTCGGCAAATCTTGTTCAGGGATCCCTTTCCCCGTATTTTTTATAGAAAAAACAATATGATGTTTGGATGGAATCAGGGATATATCAATCTGCCCCTTTGGGTCTGTATATTTTAAGGCATTATCCAATAAAATCATGATAACCTGCTTAATTCTTTCAGGGTCGCTTTTAACCATTATATCAGGTTCAATGGATGAGGTAAGCCTAATATCTTTTTCAGCTATTACAGCTTCCACGGATAATATCACGTCATGAATCATATTGCTTATATTGAATACAATATTTTGCATTTCAAATCTCATATCCTCCATTTTTGCCAGAGATAAAAGGTCGTTGACAAGCTTTGTCATTCTGTCGGTTCCAATCTTTATATAATCAAGCCATTTTAACTGGCTCTCAATGGTTTCTTCCTTATTCGCCAAAAGCACATCGTAATTGGCATTGATAATTGAAATAGGTGTTTTTAGTTCATGGGAGGCGTCGGCTACAAATTGCTTCTGCCTTTCCCATGCTTCTGCTATTGGCTGAATGACTCGGTTAGCAAAGCAAAGACTTATGAAAAAAAGAACCAAAAGCATTATGATTCCTACTGAAATTAATGTCATAAGCAATTGAAACAGTGTTTGTTTATACATTGTTACGTCTAAAAACATTATGTGGTATTTGTCTTTGATGTTAGTATATAACTATGGGCACTAAATAAGGTTTTCTATATACTAATAACTAAGGAAGGAAGTGTCCATACAATGTCTAAAAGAAAAACATACACAGATGAATTTAAAACTATGATTGCAGAACTAGTATTATCAGGAAAAGCTGT
>JAAYPH010000017.1 GCA_012519955.1 Candidatus Epulonipiscium sp. | reverse complement strand
CACAAATAGATGACATGACAAATTATAATAAGTATTTTAATATAAAGACTAGTTTGTTTATAAAAAATATATTATTGATTCTCTTCTATCTGTAATATCAATTTTTCAATCTCAGTTTTTTCTTTTATTTCATCATTGACCTTAGCCAAATATTCCTTTAAATTAGTTATCGCATTCTGTTTATCCTGCAAATAATAATAGGATAATCCCATAAAACGATATACTTCAAAATATCTATCCTTTGATACTATTTTTTCTAATGTCTCTATGCTTTCCTTATATCTTTGAAATGTAAATAGTAATTGTCCTTTCTTAAATGTCAGCTCTTCATATTGAGGATATAACTTTAATCCTTCATTAACTATTTCTAGAGCTTTTTCCATTTCTCCCTGTACCATATATATACCCGCTAAATTATTATATATCTCTTTTATATCCGATGACTTTTTCAAAGCCTTTTCATAAAAAATCAAGGCATTACTATAATCATTTGTATTTCTTTTTATATTTCCTATGTGAAAATCATATTTTCCTTCTTCAGTATTCTTATTACTTAATTTCATTAAAATATCTTCTGCTTGCTTCCATTTTTTTCTTCTATTAGATTTAAAGCCCTTAAATATTCTCTTTTCTCTTTATTTTCTCCAATTATGAAACCTTTGTTTTGAATTACAAAGATAATGCCTACACCAATAATAATTGAAAGTATAAATATTATAATTAGTCTTTTTTCTTGCATAGACCCCTCCAAAAAATGAAAGAAAAGCCAACCAAAAAGGCTGACCTTTCTCATGTTATTGTAAATTAGTAAACAAATTCAAACACTGCTTCATCATTTCGTTTCAAAATATACGTCTTTACTGTAGATGTATCAAGAGCATCTAAATCAATAACTGCAAATCTTGTACTTCCTGATTTTGATAGATATACAAAGCTATATACTTCATTATATACTGCATCGTTTACTTCTACACCGTCTGCATATAATTTGAGTACATCATCTTCTTCTAATCCTTCTGCAAAGGATATTACAAGGTAATCAAAATCTGAAGTTTTAAATGGTTCATCTGAATTTAGATTAATTTTAGCAGAATAGTCTGCACCAACTTTAAACTGCATTTTTGCCCCATCATAGTCAGCCCCATATACACTAGCGGTAACTGTTATTTCTTGAGGTTCTTTCGTTAGAGTAAAGTTTGCTGTATTCGTATCTTTTGCAATTGTAACATTCTTACTAGCTGAGACATATCCTGTTTTGGATGCTGTTACAGCATAAGTTCCTGTTGGAATATCATTAATTGTATACTCACCAACTGTATCTGTAATAGCTGAATATACTTTTGCACCAACAGTTAATGAAACCGTTGCACCCACTATATTGCCGATACTATCAGTTACTTTTCCTTTTAATGAACCAACTTCATTTAGCTGAGTCAAACTAAAGTTTATGGTATTCACTCCTGCTGTAATTGTAACGGATTTATTATCTGTTGAATATCCTGCTTTTGATGCTATTGCAGTATAATCTCCTGTTGCAATAGAATCACTAATTACATACTCTCCATTTGCATTAGTATTTGCAGTAAATGTAGCTTGTCCATTTGTTATCGAGACTGATGCATTTTCAATAACATTTCCTTTCTCATCAGTTACTTTTCCTTTTACTTCTACAGCCTTAAATACAGCTGTTACTTCTTTATTCGCATCCATTGTAATGGTGATAGTTGAATCTGTTTTATCGGTATCTTGACCATTAATCTTCCAGTGGCTAAATCCCCAGCCCGTCTGAGGTGTTGCCGTTAAAGTAACTGATTCTCCTTTGCTATAT
>JAAYPH010000201.1 GCA_012519955.1 Candidatus Epulonipiscium sp. | reverse complement strand
TTTCTATAAATTCAAGTCTTTTCATACGGCTACCTAAATCTGCATGATGGGTAGATAGATTGGACATATGCTTATCCAGTTTACCTATCATGTTATCAAATAAACTTCCCAAAGAAAATTCATCTGTTTTTGGTCTTACCCCTGCTTCGATTTCTTCCATTCTTTTATCGTAACCCTCTACATACCTAATGAGTTCGTCTATGTCCTGCATTAGTTCCGGGGTTAGGACATCATTTCCAAGGGTATTTACTGTAATCTTACTGTTGGTACTTATCTCATATTCCATGGCATCATTAGATGGAGTGTAAGTAATTGGATTAGCAGTATCTGTTACATCTTTACACTCAAAGTAGTGCTCAGGTCTTGGATCTCCGATATTGAAATTAGTTTTCTGATAACTAATCTTAATATCTGTAACAGTATCAGGTAAGTCTTCCAGATTAAATATGATTTCTCCGGTATCTTTAAGTACATATACTTTCCCTACTGGAGGGACATCATAGGGACCATCTTCAGATTCGGCAGTGGTTGGAAGGTCTTTAGATTCTTTTTCTATTACTTCAAGAGATGTAAAGGTTGTCCCATCTCCCACTTGTACAGTTGTACTTAATGGCATCTCTCCCCCATCTATATTTCCATAAGGAAGCCTAATTCTTGTAAATTCATTTTCACCTATTTCTAAAGTCTCTAGATCTTTTTTTGTAAAGCCTTGCTCAAATTCAAATGTTCTAGTACTATCTTTAACATCATAAATTAATTTTGTATCGGTTTTAAAGCCTGTAAAAGAATATCTTCCTGCATAATTCACATTACCTTCAAGAACCAATTGGTTTTTAAGCTGTTTTAAGTCCTCTACGACTTTTTTTCTTTCTTCCGTACTTAAGGTATCCGTTGATGCCTGAATACAGCGTTCTCTCATGGAATCCAATATCGAACGTATATTTAGTAATGACTGTTCTGTTGTCTCCATCCAAGATCTCGCCTGCTTTACGTTATCTTGGTATTGCCCTAGTTCAGCCACATTGGTCCTAAATTTTAGAGCTCTTCCTGCAATAATCGGATCGTCTGAAGGTTTCTGAATCTTTTTTAATGTATTCATCTGCATATATATATCATTGAGCCTTTGGGTATTTCTGTTTAACCCCAAAAGCATATTATTAACCATCATATTATTTGTAATGCGCATCATCTCACCCCTATACACCCATTCGATTAATTGTCAAATCAAGAATTTGATCCATTACGGAAATCATTTTTGCTGCTGCATTATACATTTGTTGAAATTGTATCATATTGGTCATTTCTTCGTTGATATCAACACCGCTTACGGACATTCTTTGATTTTCTACTGCCATTGTAATATTGGTTTGGGTTGCTTCTAACATATTAGCTTGTTTTGCATTAATTCCTAACTCACTGATAATGGAATTCATATATGAGTCAGCAGTACCTTCCCTGAACAAATGGGTATAATTTCTTAAGGCTTTTAATCCTTCCATAAATCCATTACCACTAGGAAGACTTTCCCCGTCTAACGCAGCCGCTATGTTTCCTATATCATCTAATATATCCTTTGAAAGCGAAAAATTTTCTGCTGTTATATTCTCATATTTTAGAGAACCACCCAAATCATCTTTTCCTTTTACTCCATCACTGTCTTTATAGGTAAAGAAATAAAATCCTGTGTCCCCTTCTGAGTTAATAGCATCTACATGTCCTCCACCAAGTTCTGCAATGTCATCTCCATTTCTATCTTTTCCTTCATTAACAGCTCTGGCAAAGGTTCTAACAAACTCGTTTAGTCTATTTAAGTAATATGGGAT
>JAAYPH010000200.1 GCA_012519955.1 Candidatus Epulonipiscium sp. | reverse complement strand
CCGTAACGCTTCAACGCATAGATTACTCCATACGCTGGTTACTGACTAAGTGGCTGCCCTACCTTTACCACTGCAGGACTTTCACCTGCTAGCATTTGCCAGCTTAGCTGGACGCACACATCAATACCACGCACTCCACATGTACGCTATGGGCAAACATGTCTACTGGTTGGGCTTCTTCCACTTTATATCCTTGTTCACTGAGTATTTTTAAGTCCCTTGCAAGGGTTCCCGGGTCGCAGGAGACATAGACGATGCGCTTGGGCTCCATTTTTGCCATGGTCTCAAGCAGGGCTTCGTCGCAGCCTTTTCTTGGAGGATCTACGACAATGACGTCCGCTTTGATGCCTTTTTCTTCATAGAGTGCAGGGATGACTTCTTCAGCTTTTCCTACGAAAAATTCTACGTTATCGATATTATTAATTTTTGCGTTTCTTCTTGCATCTTCTATGGCTGCTTCGACGATTTCAACACCGTACACTTTCTTTGCTTTTTTGGCAAGGAATAAGGAAATCGTTCCAATGCCGCAATATGCATCCCATACGACTTCGTCCCCATTAAGCTGGGCATATTCCAAAGCTTTATCATAAAGCACCTTTGTCTGCATGGGGTTTACTTGAAAAAACGACAAAGGAGATATTTCAAATTTTACATCACCAATATAGTCGGTTATATAATCCTGTCCCCATAATGTCGTAATTTTATCTCCTAATATGACATTGGTTTTTTGAGTATTGTGATTTAGGACAATGCTCTTCATATTAGGAATTTTGGTCAGCTGGGCTATCAGCTTATCCTTATGGGGAATATCTTTTCCATTTATAATAATGCAAACCATTACTTCTTTTGTTTGAAAACCTGCTCTTGTTAATATATGGCGGATAAGGCCTTTATGATTTTCCTCATCATAAACAGATACATTATAAGTTTCTATATAATTTCTCATAATCTTAATGATTTCGTCATTAACAGGGTCCTGTATATAACATTTTGGAATATCCACAATGTCATGACTTCTTTGAGCATAAAAGCCTATTTGCACTTTTCCGTCCTTCATTTTTACCGGAAACTGTGCCTTATTTCTATAATAAAAGGGTTCTTTCATCCCTAGGGTAGGATGTACAACCACATCTGTAAGTTTTCCTATCCGCTCGATATTGTCTGCAACTTTTTTTCTTTTAAAATCCAGTTGGGCTTGATAGTCAAAATGCTGAATCTGGCATCCCCCGCATCTTTTGGCATAGGGACAAAGGGGAGTAACTCTCATAGGAGAAGCTTCGATGATACGAATTAGTTTCCCGTATCCATAGGTTTTCTTTACCTTAACAATTCTAACTTCAATTTTATCTCCCGGTAGTCCGCCTTCTACAAAGACCGTAAAGTCATTGATTTTTCCTATGCCCTCACCTTTTGAGCCTATATCTTCTATTGTCATCTCAAAATGCATATTTTTGCTGATTGGCAATTCATCCATTGTACTGATCCTCCGTTGTTTCTAGTTAAGCAAATCCTTGTTAAGAAGCTCCCGGATAGCTTTTGCCAGTACTTCATCGTCACTTTTTCTTAAGGCTTCTTCTAAAGGATTCTTTTTGTCCCATATAGAATCTGATGGTTTTTCTACTTTATTTATTAACTTCTTAAGGTTTGATTGAGTTTTATTTTCCTTCACAATATCAATCCTCTCCATTGTAATGTTCACAAACAGTATCCCTACATATACAATATCGGCATTTTACAAAGGAAGGATTGACATTTTGCTCTCCAGTTTTTAGCATATCTCGCATCTCAGCAAGAATTTGCTTGGTTTTTCGTCTTAATTTCCATGTATTTCTTATAATAAACATATAATTGCTATAGATTAGTCGTCCCTCTTTAGGTCTTTTGTTATACACATCTTCAATAATCAAAAAATACGCTGCCAGCTGCATCATATCCCCTTCATGGGGCCTAATATCATCTTCATTAATTGTACCGCTTTTTAATTCAACAGGAATCAAGTTTTTGCTCCATCTTTTTTGGAAAATATAATCCGGTTTTCCTTGAAGATCGTACTTTTCCGAATATAATATTTTCCCATATTCAATGTCCGGAGCTTTATACTTTTCCTTTTGGTCCGTATAAATAATGTCCGCACCAAAGACCCCTAATTTCGGTCTTTTAATTTGAATCTCCGGCTTTTTGAATACCAGAAATAAAAGGGATATGCCTAGTAAAAAAGATACCCCCCATATCATATCTAAACTATTCATATCCCATCACCCAAAAAATAATAGCTATAAGAGCCAGCATACAAACAATCCCCAAAAAAGTTAAAACTATTTTCTTAAGTTTATATCCAAAATGATAACGGCTATGAAAGCGATTTCCTTTCTGGAAATGGCTCATATCCGTATCCTCGTATCCGTATTCTTCATTTCTTATCTTTACTAATTCTCTTAATTTCCTGGTGCCGTACAGCCTGGTATAATACCATTGATAAGAGCAGTAAACATATTTATTAATCTCTCCTGCTGATATGGTCTTGCTGTCATTATGCATAGCATCACCCAATTAAAAATCGCTTTTTCTTATATTTCTTCCCAACATTCTGTTAAAACCAACCCAGCTGCCCTTAGAATGATCTCCTATAATGGCTTCATCAAACAGCTTAATCTTAGCATCCGTATTATCTGCACAATGAATAATCATTGCTTCAATCGTTTTCGGACGCTTAGGTGAACCGTATTCAAATTCCCCATGATGAGCTAAAATACAGTGCTTTATGAGAGCTTCCAAGTTAGGAGGAAAATTTTTTATTTCACTGATTTTCTTCCCTACCATTTCTGCCCCAATCATAATATGTCCTAAAAGCTGACCAAGATCCGTATAATCATTCATTGGAAATTCTGATAATTCTTCTACCTTTCCAATATCATGGAGCATTGCTCCCGCAACAACAATATCTGGATTGGCACTGGAATAATAATGCGCTAAAAAGTTAGCGTATTCCACGACTGATAATGTATGCTCCAGCAGTCCTCCCATATAGCTGTGATGTACACTGCGTGCAGCAGAATGATAGGTGAATTTGCTTAAAAAACTTTCGTCATTTACAAAAAAACCTTGAAGAAGCTTTTTTATATAAGTGTTTTCGACTTGCTCTATATATTCCCTCAATTTTTCAAGCATTCCATTGATATCTTTGTCCGTACAGGGAATATAATCCATGGGATCATATTCTCCTTCCATACTCACTCTTAACCTACGTATGCTGATTTGATATTCTCCTTGAAATACACTGACAACGCCGTCTATCTTTATAAAAGAGTTTTCCTCAAACTCATCTATCTCATTGTGTATATCCCAAATCTTTGCATCCACCAAACCAGTTTTATCTTGCAGCTTTAATGATATATAGGGCTTCCCTGTTCTTGATTTTAAGGTCTGTTTCTGTTTGCAAAGATAATGTCCTATCACTTGTTCTCCATCTCTAATGTCCTTTAAATACCGCATCCAAATCCTCCATTCAAAATCCTTTGACCCAGTGTCAAAGCTTCTTATAGACTACACACTTATAGATATAATTTATTTACAGCTTAGAATATGTAATCTATTTTAGAAAAACAAAATCAATGAATATAGCTCCAATTAAAATTTGTTTCTCCATATGATTATGATTATACATAATATTGAACTTAAATGCTATATGTCATTGAAAAATCCTTGAAGACAAACCTATTCACAAGAATGCCTGCATAAATCTCTTGAATTTATAAATGAATAAATTTTCTCATAAATAATGTCTCCGGGTGATTTTTCTTAACTATTCAGTCTTTTTATAAAATTCTTAATAGTGTATTGACAAATAGAGGAGAAATAGAATATTATAACAGAGAAGTCAAAAATATATCTTTTGAAAGGAACAATATGATGCTGAAAAGAATATGTGTAGTTATGACGATAATCGCACTGGTATTTGCATTAACTGCCTGCAAATCTCCATCTGAAATGGCTGCAGAAAAAATGATGGAAGGCATTATAGAACAAGCAACAGGGGCAGATGTAGATTTTGACTCTGATGATGGCAATCTAACTATTAAGACTTCGGAGGGAGAAACGAATTTCTCCGATGAAGGCATTACTATCCATGGTGAAGATGGAAAAACATCGATATCTACTGGAGAAAATTTAGAATGGCCTGCAGATTATATGGGAGATATCCCAGAACCTAAGGGTTACAATTTTGTGGCTGTCATTTCATCTCCTGTAAAAAGCAGTGTACAATTTGCAGGTATGAGTATCGAAGATGCTAAAAGTTACTATCAATCATTAATTGACTTAGGTTATGAATCAAAAAGCGGAGATGATATCGTTACTGACGAAATTATTTCCTATATAGGAATAAAAGGCGATCAACAAGTCGCATTTGTACGTTTGGCTGACGGATTTACCACAATAATTCTTGAAAAAGTAGAAGAAAATTAAACAATCAAACTCAATCCAATAAAATGGCTTAGAATGACAAAGGCTGCTGACATTTTTAATATGTCAGTAGCCTAAGTTTTTGATATTCTACTTATTAATACTTGATTTTACTCTTATCTTGGAGTTGAACCGTAACGGTTTTCTTAGTCGTTCCTCCTCTAATAAGCTTAACCTGAATTTTATCCCCTACTTTATGAGATTCGATAATCTTTGTCAGTTGTTCCATGGTTGTAACCTTTTGTCCATCAAATTCAATAATGATATCTCCAGCTCTGATTCCTGCAATATAGGCTCCACTTCCTTGATATACTTCACGAACCAAAATTCCAATAGGAATTTCATATAATTGTGCTGTATCTTCCGTTATGTCTTGACCAAGAATACCAAGATATGGTCTTGAAACAGCACCCTTATTCACTAATTCTTCAATAATCGGTTTTGCGACATTGATTGGAATCGCAAAGCCCATGCCCTCAACACTGGTATCGACTAATTTAATTGTATTAATGCCTATAACCGTTCCTTTACTTCCAACTAAGGCTCCACCACTATTTCCGGGGTTAATTGCCGCATCTGTCTGAATTAAGGTCATTTCTTTATCTGTAAGCTGAATGGTACGATTTAATGCACTGATTACCCCTGCCGTAACCGTATTGCTATAAGCTTCTCCCAAAGGATTTCCTATGGCTACCGCAAGCTCTCCTACCTCTAATTTGTCAGAATCCCCAAAAGGAGCGGCTTTTATCTTTCCTTTTATTTCATCTGGAATATCAGCATGGGCTACTTTTACTACTGCTAAATCGGTTTGAGAATCTATCCCTACTACGGATGCCGGTGCGGAGTAATTGCCTAAAAAGGTAACTACAAGACTTTGTGCATTTTCTATTACATGATAATTCGTTACAATCATTATTTCCTTTGAAGTAACATTGAAAACAATACCTGAACCAGTTCCTTCCTTTTGATATTGCTCATTCCACCAATCGGTTACAGTAAAGCGACTTCTAATGGATACTACAGAAGGACCTACCTTTTTTGCAATTTCCGGGATACTGATTCCTCCCGCAGTATATGCGGTAGGCTGTGCCTCACTTGCAACTTCTTCTGCTTCAGCATCTTCAAACGAAAACTTTTCTTCAGTCACTTCTTCTTCTATTGGCTCCCCACCAAAAAATCTTTCATTAAGCACTTGTAATCCAGGCTGCAGAAAGAGTTCATTAAAGGGTTTGGCTAGTCCTATACCCAGGCCTATTGAAGCTCCTCCTACAAAAATTCCAAGGACAATCAAAAATGCAGACATCTTATTAAACCTTGGTTTTTTAGGAGCAGTTTTAATGGTTTGTGTATAATAGTGAGACTCACTTTCCACAGTATGCATATCACTGACTTCTACAATGCCGTCATCGATTTCTTTATCTCTATCCATTTCATTAAATTCGTCCATTTCATAACCTCCTCCAATAATTG
>JAAYPH010000199.1 GCA_012519955.1 Candidatus Epulonipiscium sp. | reverse complement strand
CTTTTGTGTTTTGTTTTTTTGTAATTATATTTTAACACTTAAAAGGGATGATTTCTTTTAATTTTTTTGAACAAAAAATCCTTTAATTTCAATGCCTTTCGGCATTACTTGCCGAATCCAAGATAAAGTTTATATTCCTTTTTTAGGTAGGACTTAAAAATAAGAAGGGGGAACTTAAAATGAAATTTAAAAGTATTACTCATCAAATAACTTTACTGTTCGGTGTATTAATGTTTTTAATCTGTGTGGGTCTAGGGATTGCCGCTTATTTAGACGCTCATGATGCGCTCATAGCGAGCATTGATGAGAATCTTTTAGAAATAGCCCGGGCCGATGCCAAGATTATTTCTGAAAAAATAAAGATTGATCTCAATGCTCTGGAAGCGCTGGCAAACAGTCCATGGATCAAAAGTAAGGACCTGACAACTAAAGAAAAATTGAACCTTCTTAAGGATGAAGTAGAACGCAGTGGATTTAAAGATATTTCAATTGCTTTTACCAATGGCATTGCCCTTTCCACATCTGAAAACAGCCTCGATCTTCATGAAGGAGACTATTTTAATAAAATATTACTGGGAGAAAGTATCGTTTCAGATCCCATAGTCCATCCGACAGACAACTCTATTTCCGTAATTTTTGCAGTTCCTATCAAAGAAGATAATATCGTGACAGGAGGACTGATCGCAAGGCAAGACGGTAATACGTTAAGCAATTATACTGCTGAAATGCAGTACGGCGCCCAAAAAGTTTTTATGATTAATGATAAAAGTACCGTCATCGCACATCCAGACCAAAATCTTGTCCTAAAAATGTACAATATTTTTGATGATTATCAAACCAATCCTGAAGTAGAAAAACTATATAATCTTGCAAAGAAAATGACCGAGGGAGAAAGAGGATTGGGAGAATATATTTTTGGTGGAATCACTGAATACATGGCTTTTCATCCCGTAGAAGGAACCAACTGGTCTTTAGCCGTAACCGCACCCAAATCAGTAATCATGGCTAAGGTAACTGATTTGACCGTGATGATCATCATAGTCTCTGCTATTTTCATAGTAATGGGAATAGGGATCACAATACTGATTGCCCGCAGTATTACTCAGCCAATCAAAGAAACCACCAAATATCTTAATGTTATAGCTACCGGAGACTTCACAGGAAATATATCTAAAAAAATATTATCAAAGAAAGATGAAATAGGCAGTTTGGCTAATTCACTTAATAAAATGCAGCATTCTATCCGAACAATGATGCAAGCAGTAGTAAATGAATCTTCTGTTGTCAGTGAGATGCTAGCCGGCATTAATAATAATATGTTTGCTCTAAATAAAAGTATTGAAGAGATCTCTTCCACTACAGAAGAATTATCCGCAGGAACAGAAGAAACTGCCGCTTCAAGTGAAGAGATGAATGCCACTTCCCTGGAAGTAGAAAAAGCCATCGAATCCATAGCTTCAAAAGCCCAAGAAGGTGCAGCTACTGCCAATAAAGTAAGCTTAATGAGTGAAGAGATGAAAAATAACGCAATTTCTTCCAAACAAGAAGCTCTGGATCTGTACAGTAAGACAAAAAACCATTTGCAGAATGCAATAGAACGGGCTAAAGCTGTTGAGCAAATCAATGAACTTTCCAATACGATATTGGAGATTACAGCAAAAACCAATTTACTCTCTTTAAATGCAGCCATAGAAGCAGCCAGAGCTGGTGAATCCGGAAAAGGTTTTGCCGTAGTTGCAGATGAAATAAGAAAGTTAGCTGAAGAATCTAAAACTTCCGTATCCCGCATTCAGGAAGTAACCAATGAAGTTCTGTCTGTAGTTAATGCTCTTTCTTCCAGTTCTATGGATGTTATGAACTTTATTGACCAGAAAGTACTGAATGATTATGAAGGTCTGGTGCAAACCAGTGAACGCTATAATGAACTTTCTATGGTCATTAACGATATCGCAACAGAATTCAGTGCAACTTCAGAAGAGCTTTTGGCTTCCATGCATAACATGGTTCATGCCATTACTCAAATCAGCTCCTCTGTCAATGAAGAAGCAATGGGAATATCAAATATTGCTGCAAAGGCAGAAGAGATTGTAAATATGTCTAAAAAGGTCGTAGATTTAGCAAATACGTCCAATGAAAAATCAGGATCCCTAGTAAATATAGTTAAACAATTTAAAATTTAGAGCATACTAATTTTCTGCCGCTAAGATCAAAAGATTTTAGTGGCAATTATTTTTTTGCATACATAATAACATTTCATAAGT
>JAAYPH010000198.1 GCA_012519955.1 Candidatus Epulonipiscium sp. | reverse complement strand
TATAGCTCAGCTGGTTAGAGCGCCAGATTGTGGCTCTGGAGGTCGTGGGTTCGAATCCCACTATTCACCCTGTTAAATAATGAGGGCTACTAGCTCAGTCGGTAGAGCACTGGACTTTTAATCCAGGTGTCCCGGGTTCGAGTCCCGGGTAGCTCATAGCTTTCAATATTATGCGCGAGTGGCTCAGTGGTAGAGCATCGCCTTGCCAAGGCGAGGGCCGCGGGTTCGAATCCCGTCTCGCGCTTCAGTCTTCAACATTATAATATTGGGTAGTCGCCAAGCGGTAAGGCACAGGACTTTGACTCCTGCATGCGAAGGTTCGAATCCTTCCTACCCAGCCAAGGCACCTAAATAAGGTGCTTTTTTTGTTACTTGTTACATAGTGTATAAAAATAAAGAGACATGAAAAGTGCCAGGTACTACAGTTATAACAGCATACTGTAATTCCTGGCACTTATTTTTCTCTTAGATATTATAACAGCGAATTAAATCTTCTAATGTATCTCTTCTACGGATTAATATATGATCTCCATTTTCTTTGATTAAAACTTCAGCAGGACGTAGGCGATTATTATAGTTTGAACTCATTACATGACCATATGCCCCAGCATCGAGTATGCCTAATATATCCCCTTCAAAAATTTCTGGAAGTATTCTATTTTTGGCGATGATATCTCCGCTTTCACAAATGTTTCCTACAACAATGACTGGTTCTTTTTTATTTGATGGTACATCGGAATTTCTATAGATTTCTATATCGTGATGAGAATCATACATAATAGGTCTTTGTAATACATTAAATCCTAAATCTGTTCCGATATATTTATTATCATAATTTGTTTTAATTGCATGAACCGTTCCCAGAAGAACACCGCATTCAGCTGAAATATATCGACCGGGTTCAATTTTAAAAGTAATATACTTCCCATAGGACTCTGCCCATTCTTTAAGAATCACGTCTAATTCTTTCCCTAATGAAGATAAGTCTAAACGGGCTTCATTGTCTTGTTTGTGATAAGGAATTCCAAAGCCACCGCCTAAATCGACGAATTCAAGGTCCTCAAAGTTTTCAGCAATGGATAGAATGGATTTTATTCCTTGTATATATGCAGAGCCATCCATAAATAATGAGCCTATATGCTGATTGATCCCAACTAATTTTAGATTATATTTTTTAAGAATTTCTTTAACCTGAGGTATGAAATTTGGATCAACGCCGAATTTAGTTTCCTTTCCTCCTGTTACTACTTTTTCATGGTGACCTGCTCCAACTCCAGGATTGAAACGAATCGCAACAGAACCACCGGGATTAATTTTTCCAAACAACTCTAATTGAGAAAGGGAATCTACACTTATAGTGATATTTCTATCAATAGCAAACTGCATTTCTTCTGCCGATACATTATTGCTAATAAATAATATTTGCTCAGGCTTAAATCCTGCCTCTAATTCTAAAAACATCTCTCCCGGAGACATTGCATCTGCATTAAGTCCTTCCTCTCGAGCGATTTTTAGAAGCTGCAAATTACTGTTCGCTTTAACAGAATAGTTGACAGTGAAATGGGGGTAAGTTATAAGATTCTTCATTTCTCTGCAACGTTCACGAAAAATGCGCTCATTATAAACATACAAAGGACTGCCGTATTCCTCTATTAAATCAATGGGATTAGTATTGCCGAAAAAATTATGTTTTTGCGTCACGTCAGAATATACATACTGCATATTAAAACTCCCTTCTAGAAATCATTTTTCTGTATATGTTTTGTATATTTAAACAAAATACTCGTATTTTTAGACTATATTATTTTTGAAAATACTTGTCAAGACTTTCGGTGCAATTTATAGATTTTTGTTACAATTGCAAGAAATTTTAAAGATGTTTTCATGGTTTAGTTAAATCATTTTGATTACAGGGGAAACGGAGTTCTCTCCTGTGGTATATTTTTTCTTTATGATATATAATACGAAATATATAGAAGAATGGAATCTAATAGGAGTGAAGAAATTTGGACATTTTTGAATATACCCGCCAAAAAACAATGAAAAATGAATCTCCCCTAGCTGCCAGGATGCGACCTGCAACACTAGAGGAGTTTGAAGGACAAGAACATATTATTGGAAAAGATAAACTTCTTTATAGAGCAATAAAAGCCGATCAACTTAGTTCAATTATCTTTTACGGCCCTCCCGGAACCGGGAAAACGACTTTGGCAAAAATTATAGCTAATACTACGAAATCTGAATTTTGCCAGCTGAATGCAACCACATCAGGAAAAAAAGAAATCGTCGAAGCAGTGGAAGAAGCAAAAACCCGATTAGGTATGACCTCCAAAAAAACAATTCTGTTTATAGATGAAATTCATCGTTTTAATAAAGCACAGCAAGATGCTCTGCTGCCTTATGTGGAAGATGGAACGATCATTCTTATTGGCGCTACTACAGAGAATCCCTATTTTGAAGTGAATAAGGCGTTGGTATCCAGGTCCAGGATATTTGAGCTTAAACCCTTATCAAAGAGTAATATTAGAAATTTAATTCTTAGAGCGCTGAAAGATGAAAAAAAGGGGTTAGGTAGTTATAATGCAGAGATAACCGAAGAAGCATTGGAATTTCTGGCTGATATGGCCAATGGGGATGCAAGAGCGGCAATCAATGCGGTTGAACTAGGCGTGCTCACAACGCCTCCTTCTGAAGACAAGAAGATTCATATTAGTTTGGAAGTAGCTCAGGAATGTATACAAAGAAGGGCACTTAATTATGATAAAGACGGGGATAATCATTACGACACTATTTCTGCTTTTATAAAAAGCATGAGGGGTTCAGATCCTGATGCAGCGGTTTATTATTTGGCACGAATGCTTTATGCGGGGGAAGATCCAAAATTTATAGCTCGAAGGATTATCATTTGCGCAGCAGAAGACGTTGGGAATGCTGATCCTAAAGCCCTTCAAGTGGCTGTTGCAGCAGCACAGGCAGTTGATTTTATCGGTATGCCGGAAGGAAGAATAATATTATCCCAGGCAGCTCTTTATGTAGCTTGTGCACCAAAGAGTAATGGAGCCATTATGGCGATAGATACAGCAATGGAAGATGTTAAAAATATCAGGATTAAGGGTATCCCTTCTCATTTAAGAGATGCTCATTACCCGGGAGCTCAAGCTTTAGGTCATGGATTAGGATACAAATATGCGCATTCCTATCCCGGAAATTATGTTGACCAGCAATATCTTCCGGATGAACTTATTAATCGGGTGTATTATAATCCCACAGACAACGGCTATGAAGCAGTTATAAAAAACATTCAAGCTTCAAGAAAAAATAATTAAACTTGGATTCGGCAAGTAATGCCGAAAGGCATTGAAATTAAAGGATTTTTTGTTCAAAAAAATTAAAAGAAATCATCCCTTTTAAGTGTTAAAATATAATTACAAAAAAACAAAACACAAAAG
>JAAYPH010000197.1 GCA_012519955.1 Candidatus Epulonipiscium sp. | reverse complement strand
CTTGCATGTGTTAAGCACGCCGCCAGCGTTCATCCTGAGCCAGGATCAAACTCTCATGTTATAATCCTTGCCAGTTTACTGGCTATCTTTTAATTCTTCAATCAATGGAATTGATTGGGTTGTTTTTTGGTTTGTGCTGTTTAGTTTTCAAAGATCGATGCTTTGTCGCAAAATCACTTCATTTTGACGACAAAATGTATCATATCATATTTTGTACACGCTGTCAACCTGTTTATTTCTTCCTTTTTATTCCATTTGTACATTATGCTTCCTATGACGGCTGACAGAAATTTATTATATACAAAACCTCTCATTATGTCAACACTTTTTTACTCGATAAATTTGTATGTATTTCGACAAAATTTTGAATTCTCCCAATACTTTCTAATGATTATATTCAATTTATATTTCTTATTCAAATAAACTTATGTTATAATAGAGTCAGTTGAAAACATGTTTTAAAAGGAGTGGCTTATATGTCTGATCTTCGTGATACCATAACAGATGAATTCCAATATACAGTAGAAAATCTTTTAGTAAGAAATAAAAGTATACTTGATCAGCTTACAAAATACCAAGATTCCTGTGCTCGTGTCAATCGAACCATTGTTAAAGCAGTTACCCATTGTGGCTGTATTCAAATTAATAGTCAGAAACAAAAATATCCGGAAGATGATTCTGATTTATCCTTAGAAGATTTAAAGCTTTTAATGGATGATCATTTAGATGGGAAGTTGTGTGATAACTGCCGTGATTTTATAGAAAAAGAGATGGGAAGGAATTTATTTTATTTGGCATCCCTATGCAATACCCTTGATTTGAATATATACGATATTCTGATTAAAGAACTGGATCGTATACAGATGTTAGGTAAATTTACTCTAAGATAAAATAGATACTTAGAATTCAATGGCTGATAAAAACTACTCTCTGTAAATAATATTTATAAACACATAAATTTCGGGCGAACAATGTTCGCCCGTATTTATTTTAATATAATTTGTAGCGCTTCATTAACATTCTCCACGCCGTAAATTTTAATCCCGTCAATTGGTTTTAGCCCTTTCAAATTGGCTTTTGGAATCACGCAGGATTTAAATCCCATCTTTGAACATTCTATGATTCTTTTTTCTGCCATGCTGATTCCTCTTACTTCTCCTGTTAATCCCACTTCTCCAAAAACAACCATATGAGGATCAATGACTTGGTCTTTAAAACTGGATGCAATTGCTGCAATAATTCCAAGATCCAAAGCAGGCTCGGTAATCTTTATACCCCCTGCCAAATTAACATAACTGTCATAGCTTATGAGTTGCATTCCTACCCTTTTTTCCAGTACTGCCATCAGCAATACTACCCTGTTATAATCAATCCCAGTGGCAGTTCTTCTAGGCATTCCAAAGTTTGTGAAGCTGACCAGTGCCTGCACTTCAACCAGCATAGGTCTTGTCCCCTCCATACTGCAAGTGACGATGGAGCCTGGAACATTAAGAGGTCTCCCTGCCAGCATTAATTCTGAGGGATTCTGTACTTCCATAAGACCCTTATCCTGCATTTCAAAGACACCTATCTCGTTAGTAGAGCCAAAACGGTTTTTGACTGCTCTTAATATACGATAGGTGGCATGTCTTTCTCCTTCAAAATAAAGCACTGTATCGACCATGTGCTCTAAAACCCTTGGGCCTGCAAGGGAACCTTCTTTCGTTACATGGCCTACAATAACAATAGATATATTCTGTCCTTTGGAAATTCTCATCAAGCTTGAAGTGGCTTCCCTAACTTGACTCACACTTCCCGGAGCTGATGCAACTTCTTCCTTGAAGACTGTTTGTATGGAGTCAATGATGACTAAATCCGGGGAAGCATTTTTTATTACGCCTTCAATTATATCGATGTTGGTTTCTGATATAAGAAGTAAATTCTTCGTCTTAACCCCTAATCTATCGGCTCTCATTTTAATTTGTCTTACGGATTCTTCTCCAGAAGCATAGAGTATTTTATAATCTGCGTTGCCTATATCCTCGCACATCTGCAAAAGCAGAGTAGATTTTCCGATGCCGGGGTCTCCTCCTACCAAGATCAGGCTTCCTTTTACGATTCCTCCCCCCAGCACCCTGTCTAATTCATTAGATCCTGTCCGGATTCTTTCTTCCTCATCCGTTCCTATGTTTTCTAAAAAAACAGGGGTATAGTTCTTATCTGAGGTCGGAATTGCATTTTGTTTTCTTGATGTAACCATCTCTTCAACAAATGTGCTCCAGCCATTGCAGCCGGGACATTTACCCATCCATTTGGGGGACTCATAGCCACATTCCTGACATACATATATATTTTTTGTTTTTGCCATACTATCTTCCTTTTTCATTAAAGTAAAGCACATCTATAAATAGATGTGCTTTAGGATTATCCAATCTTTTCAATTTTAACTTTTTGTGGTCCATTGCTGAAATTAACACTGAATGTTACTTTCCCTGCCAAGTTGGATTTAACTTTCCCAACATGAACATTGTCGATAAATATTTTATATTCCTTTTCAGGTTCCAATTCCATAGTGATTTGTGCATCGCGCTCTCCTTCTACAGAATAAGAAATATTTTTCTCATCCATATCAAAATGATGCACAGTTGTCCCGGGAACTGATTCATATAGCAGTATGCCATTCTTCTCTAATTTAGTTATTTCTTTATATGTCTTAACTTTGTATAGGTTACCGTCTACTTCAAAGTCAAGAACTTTCTTTTTCGTCTCCATCAGATGATTCCCAAAACTTAATGTCTCATTCGCTTCTACGCGAATTAATTCTTCAATGACTGCCACATCATTAACCCCCTAGACTAATTTTAATTACTCTAATTATACTCTATTTTGTTTCCGAATTCCATTAAAAAAAATCATTTTTTGATAAATAAATTGCTATTTATTAAAAATCAGCACATCATTTTCTAGTTCTATTCTTACATGGTCTCCTTCTTTAATGTTGCCCTCCAGTATTTCCTCTGCCAGCCTGTCTTCGATTTTGGATTGGATAGCTCTTCTAAGAGGTCTTGCACCATATGCCTGGTCAAATCCTTCTTTGGCAAGGTACTCTTTGGCAGCATCTGAAAGTTCTATTGTAATACCCATGTTTTCTTGAATGCGTTTTGCCAATTGACTAACCATGATGGATACAATTTCTTTAATATCATCTTGTGTAAGAGGATGAAATACTATCATCTCATCAATTCTGTTAATAAATTCAGGTCTGAATAATCGTTTTACTTCATCCATTACGTTCTTCTTCATATCTTCATAGTTCTTTGCTTCATTATCTGTAGAAGTAAAGCCTAATCGTTTTGGTGCAATAATATTTCTTGCTCCAATATTGGATGTCATAATGACAACGGTGTTTTTAAAATCTATTCTTCTTCCCTGGGAATCTGTAATGTGACCGTCATCCAATACCTGAAGAAGTATATTGAACACATCCGGATGAGCTTTTTCAATTTCATCAAACAGAATAACGGAATAAGGTTTCCTTCTTACTTTTTCACTTAATTGTCCGCCTTCATCATAGCCTACATATCCTGGAGGAGAACCGATCAGCTTGGATACGCTGTGTTTTTCCATGTATTCAGACATATCAATACGTATCATGGCATTCTCGTCTCCAAAAAGTGCCTCTGCCAAAGCTTTCGTCAGCTCTGTTTTACCTACACCGGTTGGCCCTAAAAATAAGAAGGAACCAATTGGTCTTCTCGGATCTTTTAATCCTACTCTTCCTCTTCTTATTGCTTTTGATACAGCTTCCACTGCTTGCTTTTGACCAATCACTCTCTTATGAAGGATTTCCTCCATATTTTTTAACCTTTCGCTCTCTTCCTCAGCCAGCCGTTTTACAGGGATTCCTGTCCAGCTGGCTACAATATCTGCAATTTCCTCTTCAGTAACCACTTGTGTAGATTTGGTATGCTTCGTTTTCCATTCATTCTTTTCTTGTTCCAACTGCTGTCTGATTTCGTTTTGCTTTTTCTTAATCTCTCCAGCCTTTTCAAATTCTTCTGTTTTAATTGCAGATTCTTTTTCCTTTTCCAATTCTTCAAGCTTCTGCTCTAATTCTTTTACATTGGGCGGAGCTGTAAAGGTACGAAGTCTTACTCTTGAAGCAGCCTCATCCACTAAGTCAATGGCTTTGTCCGGTAAAAATCTATCCGTAATATATCTATTAGATAGTTTTACAGCGGCTACAATAGATTCATCAGTAATATGCACCTGATGGTGGGCCTCGTATTTGTCTCGTAATCCTTTTAAGATTTCAATAGCTTCTTCTTCCGTCGGCTGTTCAACCTTAATCGGTTGGAAACGGCGCTCTAAAGCTGCATCTTTTTCAATGTGTTTTCTATATTCATCTAAAGTCGTGGCGCCGATCACCTGGATTTCGCCCCGTGCCAGGGAAGGCTTTAAAATATTGGAAGCATCTATAGCGCCTTCGGCAGCTCCTGCCCCAATGATAGTATGGAGCTCATCAATAAATAATATAACATTCCCTGCAGCACGAATTTCATCCAATGCCTTTTTGATTCTGTCTTCAAATTCTCCTCTATATTTAGAACCTGCCACCATAGCAGACAAATCAAGAGAAACCACTCGTTTATCTTTTAAGATTTCAGGAATGTTTCCTTCTACAATTTTCTGAGCTAATCCTTCTGCAATAGCCGTTTTACCTACACCAGGCTCTCCAACCAGACAAGGATTATTCTTGGTTCTTCTGCTTAGTACCTGAATAACTCTTTCGATTTCTTTATCTCTGCCGATAATTGGGTCAAACTTCTGCTCGCTGGCCATCACTGTTAAGTCCCGGCTAAATTGATCCAGGGTAGGCGTATCGGTTTTTCCGGGCTTTCTATTTTGCTTGCCCATAGGTGTTCCATCCTGGCCTTTATCCCCTTCACCCAGCATACTCATAATATCTTCGTATATTTTTTGAGGACTGACATCCAAACTTATGAGTAATTTTACTGCAATGGAATCCGACTCCCTAAGAAGGGCGAGAAGCAAATGTTCAGTTCCAATGTAGCCTGTTCCCATCTTTAATGCTTCTCTAAGACTATTTTCTATAACTCTTTTCGCTCTGGGAGTGAAATCCTGGGGTTCTGAAACAGCTATTTCACTGGTTCCAATGACAGTTTTTAATTTTTCTTCTATATCATGTTCTGAAACCCCTTGGTTCTTTAATGCTCTTGCTGCAACACTGTCGCCACCTCTAATAAGTCCTAAGAGCAAATGCTCTGTTCCCACATAACCATGGCCTAATTCTGCTGCAACTTGCTGAGAAGCTTGAAGGGCTTCTTGTGCACGCTTTGTAAATTTCCCCATCATATAAGCATTCCTCCTTTTTGTATCTGTATATATTATCTCTCGAATTGGCTTCTTACAAATTCGGCTCTTTGCATATCTCTGTCCTGACTGCTTAAATCGGTTCCAACTCTTTTTTGTAAAATAGCGGGTTGTACATACATGATAAATTCATAAAAACTGATCATAGGTCTTGCTTCGCCTAAAATACCCATGTCAAATCCCATTTTAATATCCGATAAAAGCGTCATAGCTTCTTTAGTAGTCAACATTCTGGCATACCTTAAGGTACCGTAGGATCTATAGATTTTATCTCTAAGCACTTCCTTCTTTTCTTTAAGAATTTGTTCTCGGATTTGTTTTTCCTGTTCGGCAATCTGGAGAGCGATATTATTTAAATTCTCTATGATTTCTTTTTCAGATTGCCCTAATGTGATTTGATTGGAGATTTGATAAAGGCTGCCCTCCGCTTGGGTGCCTTCTCCGTATAATCCCCTGACGGTGATGCCTAGCTTTCCTATAGCATAGAGAATATTCTGCAGTTGCCCTGACCACTCAAGGGCGGGAAGATGCATCATATAAGATGCTCTCATGCCTGTCCCAACATTGGTAGGACAGGAAGTTAGATAACCAAGCTTTTCATTAAAAGCATATTCTATAGACTCTTCCAGTACATTATCAATTTTGTCTGCTAAGTCCCATGCTTTTGACATATTCATGCCTAAAGCAACGGATTGAATTCTAATATGATCTTCTTCATTGATCATTATACTAATAGATTCATCATTTTTTAGCAGCACGCCACAAGGAATCGTCTTCTTAACCAATTCAGGGCTAATGACATGGCTTTCCATCAATGCTCTTTTGTCTATAGGATTTCTTCCAAATACGGGTATGTATTCAAATTCTTTAGATAAAATCGTATTGCCTTCTAAAAGAATCCTCTTTGTTTCTTCAATCATCTTCTCGGCACCGGACGAGGACAAACGTACTGAAAAAGGATATTTTTTATAATTTCTTGCCAATCTAATACGACTGGAAACGATAATGTCGGTATCTAAATTTTCTTCATACCACTTTTTCATCTGTTTTCTCCCCCCTCTAATGCACGAATTCTATCTCGAAGGGCCGCAGCTTTTTCGTATTCTTCCATTTCTATTGCTTTTTTAAGGTCTTTTCTTAGCATCTCCAATTCTCTTTTTATCTTTAGCTCCCCTGCTGCTCTATTTGGTAATTTGCCTGTGTGTGCATTATTGCCATGAAGCTTTTTAATGATAGGATTGAGTTGCTGATAAAAAGCAGAATAGCAATCTGCACAGCCAAATCGTCCAATCTTTCTGAATTCATCGTAAGTCATTTTACAGTTGGGACATTGAAGAACTTCTTTTTGATCTATATAGCCTTTAAATTTTTCCGTATTGCCAAATGGCATATCCAATAATCCAGTTAAAAAGTTTTGGAAGGATATTGGCGTATGAAAGTGTATGGATTCTGTTTCTTTTGCACATTGCTCGCATAAATACATTTCTATCTTCTCACCGTTATTAATATGGGTAACATGTATGGATGCCGGATTATTACCACAACGTTCACACAGCATAATGATCCCCCTTTATTTTTGATTCAATCCTTCTTTTAAACATCCCACAAATACTCTTCAATTATACAAAAACTTTGATAAAACAAAGACCTTTATATAAAGGCCTCTGTTTTTAGAATATATGACCGCAGGAAATGCACTGTTTTGCCTCCGGGTTGTTGCCTATTTGACACTCTGGACAAAACTTTAATAACAAAAATCCGTCTTTTCCTGCCTCTGGCTTCGGAATATTTTCGGGTATATGTGTTTCCTTTGTTCCATGATCTTCTTGAATTGTGTGATTCTCATCTCTAAGATTGTTCATTTCATGTTCTAATTGATCTACTACCTTTATTTGTTCTTTTATTTGAGTGCATAAATTTTCTATTTCATTAACATCGTTTGTTTCTTGATTATGAATTTGATACGCTATTCTCCCCAGCTCTTCATAGAGTAGGCTGAGTTTATTTTTCTCTTTTGAGTAATCCCTGTTGAGTTTTAAAAAATCTATACCGTCCTTTGCTTTCTTGCCAATAAAGGCGGTTGTAACCTCTACTTTTTCTAAGAGTTCTTGTAAACGGCTCATTTTTATTTCTCCTTTTTAAAAAAGTGCTCTGCCACAGGATAAACAGAATTTATCATCCATCCCATTTTCCGCTTTGCAGGTGGGACAAATTTTCGTTTCGTTTTTTGGCTTAGAAGCATCATTATTTTCGACTTCTATGGGTTTCTCTGAGGATTGTGCCACTTCTTCTTTCTCTTTAGCAGGAACATTACTCATAGAGGCACCACATTTAGGGCAAAACTTTGCTCCTTTCTCTACCTCTTTTCCACATTCCGTACAAACCCTTACCTTCTTTACCTCTTCCATTTTCTTCTGCAGTTCTTCGATTCTTTCTTCTACTTCTTTAATTTCTAAATATTTTTCATCAAAGAATTTGCCTAAAGAACCACCATATTGATATATTTCATGAACTTTTTTTCCTATTTCGTAATAGAGCTTATTCAAATGATCCTGCTCTTTCCCAAGGTCTACATTGATTTTTGCAGTATTATAAATTTCTCCTGTACTATCCTTTACAGTCCTTACCGCTTTTGCAAGTTTGCTTCTCCAATCCTCAAATGGCATATTTCTCACCTCTTATTATTATTTTACCATATTGAAAAATATTGGTAAATAGGTGACGGTTTAACATTTCATTATCATTTGATATCTATTATTATTTATTATTATATACCTTATATCGTAATAACGCAATATGCTGTTAACCATTTTTTATGGTGATTAGTCAATTCTATTATACTACTTATAATGAAAAATGCAAAAACCGTACCACTATATAATAGTAATACGGCTTTTTAAGCATAAAGTATGATTTTATTGAGGATTATACATACCGTGCTGATACATATAGTTAAAAATTCCTTCACCGTGCTCTTGTTCTTCTTTTTGAATATGATTTAGAAGCTGACGAATATTTGGATCTCTGAATTCAAAAATGGCTGTATTATAAGCACCGGATACATATTTTTCAGTCATAAGCATATGGGTACAAAGGGTTGCGTCTTCTTGATTATAATTTTGAGACTGGGAATTATTTTGCATATTGGATTGTTGTTTGTTTTGTCCCGATTGCTGTCCTTGGCTGGAAGACATTTGGGGAACTTGTCCGTTTAGAATTTGATTAATCGTATTAAGATGTTCTTGCTCTTTGGACGCATAATTGGTAAACAACTGTTTTAATTCTGGACAATGGGCACGACTTGCATACTCCTGATATTCCTTTATGCACACTTCTTCGTGACTTTTTTGGTCTTCTAAAAGCATTCTTTCCTTTTGAGTTAATTGAACTGTCAAATTAACACACCTCCGATTAATTGATTGTTCCGATTTATTTTATCCATATTGTTGAATATTATGTAATAAAAGAACAATCTCTAGAAGGAAAAACTTTTCCAAATATTCACAAGTACAAGCTCCTTTTGAATACTATACAATATAAATTTCAAAAGGAGGCTTAGTATGCGTAAATTAAAAATGAGTATTGCACTGATACTTGTTTTGGGACTCATTGGAGCTTGCCTTTCCGGATGCAGCGAAAAACAATTGCAAACCATAAGGCTTAACGAAGTAGTACATTCCGCATTTTATGCACCTCAATACGTAGCAATAGAAAAAGGATTCTTTGAAGAAGAAGGTCTTAAAATTGAGTTAACTTCGGGATGGGGTGCAGACAAATCAATGACAGCACTGATTGCAGGAGATGCCGATATTGGAATGATGGGTACAGAAGCAGCAATCTACGTTTATAACCAAGGCAAAGACAATTATGGTGTTGTTTTTGCCCAACAAACTCAAAGAGCCGGAAACTTCCTTGTAGGAAGAGAAGAAGATCCTGATTTTAAATGGACAGACTTAAAAGGAAAAACAGTTATTGGTGGTCGTCCCGGCGGAATGCCTCAAATGGTATTTGAGTATATTTTAAAGAAAAACGGTCTAAAACCGTTTGAGGATGTAAACATCATAACGAATTTACAATTCACTGCAACCGCTGGAGCATTTGTAGGCGGTATGGGAGACTATACGATCGAATTTGAACCCACTGCCTCTACCATTGAAGCACAAAATAACGGTCATGTAGTAGCTTCATTAGGAACCGCCAGCGGAATGGTGCCTTACACAGTTTTTATGGCTTCTAAAAAATTTATAGAAGAAAATCCTGAAACAATACAAAAATTCACAAATGCATTCTATAAAGGGCAAATTTGGGTCAAAGAACATACAGCTGAAGAAATCGCTGAGGTAATTCATCCTCAATTTAAAGAAACAGATATAGAACTTCTGACAAAAATCATTAAACGATACAAGGATCAAGATACATGGTGCGAAACCCCAGTGATGAAGGAAGAATCTCTTACACTCCTTCAAGATATTTTAGAAAGTTCCGGTGAGTTAGATAAAAGAGTTCCTTTTGAAGAAATCGTAAATAATGAATTCGGTGAAAAAGCAGTTCAACAACTGCAATAATAAATAAAAGGTTAGCCTATATGCCCATAAAAAAGCATGGTACATTTACGCCATGCTTTTTTCTAATGGAAGCCATTCCAGTACTTTTTGAATTTGCCTGTCCCAATACCCCCACTCATGGGTTCCCGGTCCTTCATCATAGGTGATATCCAGTCCATGTTCTTTTGCTTTCTTTAAGAAATTTTGATTTTCCTGATATAAAAAGTCTTCTGTTCCACAGCACTGATACAGCTTGGGCTTTACTTCGGATTGATCCAGCTTTTCTATTAACTTAAATAAATCATTTTCACTTCCCCTAAGGGAGTTGATATCTCCAAAAATATTATGAAATTCTCTTAGTGATAAAGGTCCATCAGAAAGATGCTCCGTATTGATATCCAATGCGCCTGATAAACTTGCGGCGGCACTAAATTGATGAGGCTTGCTTAAAGCTAATTTAAACGCTCCATATCCACCCATGGATAATCCTGCAACGAAGTTATCTTCTCTTCTATCGGATAAATGAAAGAAAGAACGGGCAATCTCAGGCAGTTCTTCACTAATAAATGTCCAATAATTATATCCGTTCACCATGTCCGTATAAAAGCTTCTATGTACTTCCGGCATAACAACAGCCAGACCTAAATTGGCAACGTATCTTTCAATAGATGTTCTTCTTAGCCATATGGTATGATCATCGGATAGCCCATGCAGCAAATATAGGGTAGGATGTTTATCTTTTTGCACAGCATTCTGCATACCTATTTGATTTTTGGTTCGCTGAGGAAGAATAACATACATTGATGTTGAAAGCTTCAATACTTCAGAAAAAAAGTTACAATGAATAAGCGCCATATAACCACTCCCAGTTATTTTATTTGATTTTGATGATATCTCTTTTATAGGAATTTTGCAAGATAACACGCGCAGTCGGCAAAGCCGACAAAATACAATACGCGCGAGTGTGCATCCTGACTTTAGTATTTTTAATTACATAGGAAATTCGGAGAAATTTCCTATGTAATTAAAATAGCGCTGTTAAGCGCTACTCTTATTTAAAGGCATTTGCAAATTGACTGCCAAATTTCTCGCATTTTTTAATACCTTCTTCATCCGGTGTCCATGATAGTTTCAGTCCTTCATTTACGACCTCAAAACCACCGGCCTTTAGTCCTTCAGAAATCATCTTTACAGACTGTCCGCTCCAACCATAACTTCCAAAGGCTGCCGCTTTTTTATTCTTAAACCCTAAGCCTCGTATTTCCTCTAATATCCCTGCGATGGAAGATAAAATTCCGTTATTGATTGTAGAGGAGCCCACAAGTATTCCCTTGGATTTAAATACTTCCGTAATAACATCATTTTTATCCGTACGGGCAACATTAAATAATTTGACTACGACCTCTTTGTCCTGAGCAAGAATTCCTGTCTTTATGGCTTCTGCCATTTTTCTTGTATTGTCCCACATACTATCGTATAAAATCGTTATCTGATTTTCTTGATAATTATCTGCCCATTTTAAATATTGTTCTATGATTTGTGCAGGATTATCCCTCCATATGACTCCATGACTTGTGCAAATCATATTAAGGGGTAGGTTAAAACTTAGAACTTCATTAATTTTATCCTTAACGAAAGAACTAAATGGAGTTAATATATTTGCATAATATTTTATTGCTTCCTGATAAAGTTCACATTGATCCACCAAATCATTATATACTTGTTCTGTAGCATAATGTTGTCCAAAAGCATCATTACTAAATAAAATATTATCCCCTGTAAGATAGCAAAACATGGTATCCGGCCAATGCAGCATTCTTGCTTCTATAAATATAAGCTCTTTGCTGCCCAGACTCAGCTTATCCCCTGTTTTTACGATATTAAAATTCCAATCCTTGTGGTACTGACCTTTAAGTGAATTTACTGCATTTTTCGTACAGTAAATAGGCTTATCGGGAATTTCTTGCATAAGTCTTACTAATGCTCCGCTGTGATCTACTTCCCCATGGTTAACTATAATATAATCAATTTGATTCAAATCAATTTCTTTTTTTAGGTTTTCTACAAATTCTTCATCATACAGACTCCAAACCGTATCAATCAGTGCTACCTTTTCATCTCTTACAAGATAAGAGTTGTATGAAGAGCCTCTATGGGTTGAATATTCTTCTCCATGGAAGGTACGAAGCTCCCAATCTCGTTTTCCTACCCATGTCACACTATCCGTAATTTTAAAAGACATATAATCACTCCTACTGAACATTTTATTAAAAATATTTCCTTTCATCCTGCGTATTATTCACTTTTACGATATCAACTAAGATATAACTTTTTTGCTTTTTAAAACAAATATAAAAGGACAGTACTTATAATTCATACTATCCTTTGTATTCTTACTTTCATTTTAGTTCTGGTGAACTGTTCTCCCTGTTTCCGATAAATCGTCTAAAGAAACAGTTCGTGAATGATGAGAACCAATAAATCTAACCACTGCTGTTTGATTTCTATCATTAATGTCTTCAATCCATACAGGTTCGTTTTGATATAATACTTCCAGTTGTTCCGGAGAATTTAATATTTCAGCTGCACGTTGAGGTTTCATTTTGACACTCCTTCTTACGACTTTTTATTTTATTATGATTGAAAATTTTAATTCTTATACATATTTGTTTATTGACATGGATATTAAAACAGTATACAATGTTTGAAATTTATTATTTACATTATTGTAGAAAGGAGCTTGAAAATGAGCTTTAAATACCTTAGAAAAATTCCCTCCACCGAAGAAATTATCAATGAAATTCCTTTCTCCAATGATTTAGCTTTGATTAAACAAAAAAGAGATGAGCAAATTAAAGCTGTAATAGAGAAAAAATCAGATCAGTTTCTTCTAATCATCGGTCCCTGTTCTGCTCATGATGAAGATGCTGTCTGCGATTATATCAGTCGGCTTGCTAAAGTACAGGAAAAGGTAAAGGATAAAATTATTATCATCCCCAGAATATACACGAATAAGCCCAGAACAACAGGAGATGGTTATAAAGGAATGCTTCATCAGCCTGACCCGACAGAAAAGCCAAATATTTTGGAAGGTTTAAAAGCAATTAGAAGAATGCATATTCGTGCCATCAGCGAATCCCATCTTACACCTGCGGATGAAATGTTATATCCTGAAAATTATACGTATCTTGAAGATGTATTAAGCTATGTTGCTATAGGCGCTCGTTCCGTAGAAGATCAACAGCATCGTTTAACCGTCAGTGGCATGAATGTTCCTGTGGGAATGAAGAATCCAACCAGCGGAGATATTTCCGTGATGCTCAATTCTATTCAAGCCGCTCAGCATGGTCATACATTTCTTTATCAGGGATGGGAAGTAAAAACCACTGGAAATCCTCTTGCCCATGCTATTTTAAGAGGTGCTGTCAACCATTATGGTACAAATATTCCTAACTATCACTATGAGGATATGATGAACTTAGCAAACGAATATGAAGAACGGGGCTTACTCAATCCGACTATTATCGTAGATACTAATCATGCAAATTCCATGAAAAAATATAAAGAACAGCCTCGTATTGTAAAAGAAATATTGTACAGCCGAAAACACTCTACTACTTTAAAAGATATGGTAAGAGGACTGATGATCGAAAGCTATATCGTTGAGGGAAATCAAAGACCGGATGAAAAGGTTTATGGTAAATCTATAACAGACCCCTGTCTTGGATGGGAAGATTCTGAACAACTGATTTATTATATTGCAGAAAATGTATAACAAAAAAGCCAATACTATCTAAAAAGATGTATTGGCTTTTTTTTAAATTAATTAGGATTGCCGTTATTGTAATAATAATCCTCATAAGGTTCATCGGGGATGATTAAAGCACAAATAACGTATGCTAAAACACCACTTCCACCGAATAAAACAAATAAAATCCATAATATGCGTATTAAAGTTGAATCCATATTAAAATATTGAGCCAGTCCTCCGCATACTCCGCTTATTTTTCTGTCCGTTCTTGATTTATAAAGTTTCTTCTGCATATTTAACACTCCCATTTTATATTTTATTATTTGAGTAATTTATATAAATATACGTTTAAGACAAAAATAAGTTTATTACCGCAATATATTTTTTCAATCTTTTACTTTTTATTTTTTATTTTTTCATATATAATATCTTATTAAACACTATTTAGAAAGAGTAAAGGACATGAAACCTATAACAATTGACAAAAAATTTTATAAAACTTTATTTTCACTGGCACTACCTATTGCCATGCAAAACTTCATATCTTCATCTTTAAATATGGTGGATACTCTTATGATAGGAAAATTGGGAGAAGCACCTATCGCAGCAGTTGCTCAGGCGAATAAAATATTTTTCTTATTTACCTTGATGCTTTTTGGAATCAATAGCGGAGGTTCCAGCTTTACGGCTCAATTTTGGAGCAAGAAGGATGTAAAGGGCATCAGAAAAGTATTAGGAATATGCCTGATCTCAGGAGGAATTGCCGCCATTATATTTTCCATAGGCGCCATATTCTTTCCAAATCAATTAATGTTTATTTTTGCAAAAGACGCTGAGGTCATTGGACTGGGAAGCGACTATCTAAGAATTGTTGCCCTAAGCTATTTAGTTACTGCTGTTACTTTTTCGTATTCTATTTTGCTGAGAAGTACAGGAGAAGCAGTTATTCCAATGGTCATCAGTATGATTTCCCTTGGAGTAAATACTTTGTTAAACTGGATTTTTATCTTTGGGCATTTCAGTTTTAGTCCTATGGGCGTTAAAGGGGCCGCCATTGCTACAGTGATCGCCCGATTTATTGAAGGCGGATTATTTATATGGATTATATATAGCAAACAATCCTCCCTTGCGGCATCCCTTAAAGAAATGTTAGATCTCTCTTTTCAATTTGTTCAAAGATTTTATAGAACGACCATCTTTGTTATCTTAAATGAATTTATTTGGGCATTGGGTACTACCATGTATTCCATAGCTTACGGCAGAATGAGCAAAGAAGCTGTGGTATCTATCAGTATATCCAGTAATGTAGAGCAAATCGCTATGGTGATTTTCTTTGGGTTAAGCAGTGCCTGTGCCGTAATGCTTGGAAATGAAATCGGTGCTGAAAATGAAGAAAGAGCCTTCGCCTATGCAAAACGATTTGCAGTGCTGGGGCCTGTCTTAGGGATTTTCATAGGAATATTCGTTATCTTAGTGGCACCGCTTATTTTATCCATTTTCAATGTGTCAAATGAAGTATATATGGATGCTACCAGAATTATAACGATATTTGCCTGCTTCATTCCTTTTAAGGTATTTAACCTGTTTACGATCGTCGGAATCCTGCGAAGTGGAGGGGATACAACCTTTGGATTTGTACTGGATGCCGCTGGGATATGGCTTATAGGTGTTCCTTTTGCCTTCATTGGCGGATTGATATGGAAGCTGCCTGTTTATTGGGTATTTGCACTGGTATGCTCTGAAGAATTGGTTAAAGCTGTCTTTGGCATTTATCGATTATTCTCAAAAAAATGGATTCACAATTTAGTGAATCAGATGGAATAAATATTATTCTCTCCATTTTAAGAATCGCTTTTCTAAAATCATAACGCATTTATATAATAATGCTGCGAGCACCCCTAGAATAACGATGCTTAACATTACCCAATCCAGTTTAAAAATTTGGCTTCCATAAATAATAAGATATCCCAAGCCTGCTTGAGCGACTAAGAATTCTCCGACCATAACACCCACAAGGGATAATCCTACATTCACTTTTAATGCATTGATCATCGTAGGAACATTGGCAGGAAGCATTACTTTGGTTAATATATCTCTTTTGCTTCCTCCAAAGGTTTCTATCAATTTTATTTTATCCTGATCCACTTCTAAAAAGCCGTTTAATACCGTCAATGTGGTTACAACGATGGACATTAATATGGCTGTAAAAAGAATGGACTTCATATTATTTCCTATCCAGACAATCAGAATAGGTGCCAATGCGGTTTTTGGAAGACTGTTAATAATAACAAGATAAGGATCTGCTACCTTTAATATAAAACGGTTCCACCACAGTAAAATGGCAATGGCAGTACCAAGAAAGGTGCTTAAAAGAAATCCTATGGCCGTTTCAGCCAAACTGATTCCCGTATGAACAAACAGGCTTCCGTCCAATATCATTTCCCGAGCGGTCGAAATTATCTTAGTGGGCTGGCTAAAAATAAAAGGATCAATCCATCTAAGCCGTGCCGCTACTTCCCAAAAGAGAATCAAGCTTAATAAAATAATAATTTGCGTAATTCTAATAGCAATCTCTGTCTTTTTTACCTGGCAGAGATATTTTTGATGCTCATCAGAAATAAATTGTTTATTATCCTTCATCGGACTTCAACTCCTTCCACAAGAGGTTAAAGTATTCTCTAAACTCAGGAGCCTCCCTGGATCTAAGAGGAGTCCTGTCTTCAACGGATAACTTAATATCATGGATCGCTTTAATTTTAGCTGGTCTTTGTGTTAATACAACTACCTTATCCGCCATGCTGATGGCTTCCGAAATATCATGACTTACTAAAATCGCCGTTTTGTTTTCTTTCTTGATAATGCTTCCTATTTCATCTGCCACAGATAATCTGGTTTGGTAGTCCAATGCTGAAAAAGGCTCGTCAAGAAGGAGAATATCCGGTTTTACTGCCAGGGTTCTGATTAAAGCTGCCCTTTGCCTCATCCCACCGGATAATTCTGACGGAAAATGATTTTTAAATTCTCCTAATCCATAGATATCTAACAGGTGATTGGCATAAGCTTTATTTTCCTCAGTTAATTTATTTTGGATTTCAAGACCTAAATATACATTTCTAAGAATGGTACGCCATTCGAAGAGATGATCTTTTTGAAGCATATAGCCGACTTTTGAAGTAACTTCTTTTACGTTTTTTCCAAAAACGAGGATTTCTCCTGAGGAGGGCTCAATAAGTCCTGCAATAAGAGAAAGAATCGTGGATTTCCCACATCCACTGGGACCTATAATACTTATAAACTCGCCTTCATTGATAGAAAGGCTAAGATGATCCAATGCCTTTGTTTCTCCCGAAGGACTATGATAGTTTTTAACAACTGATTTGAGCTCAACAATTTGTGACATCCAGTCGACCTCCTTAATTTAAGCCGTTTCAATAATTAATATATTAAAATAACCGAGGAAATGTGACAAATTTTGGATATTCCCTATGAAATTAAAAAAGAGTTATTTCTATATACCAGTAAAGCATACAGAATAACTCTTTTTAAAAAACTTTCATGACTGTAACCCTAATGCCTTTATTGCATTCTTTCCTAAGATTCTATCTTTTTCTTCATCCCTTAAAGGAAGAGATTTGATAAATTCAACCTCTCTCCTCTGGTTTCCCCAAGGGGAATCCGTACCAAAAAGAATCTTATCTGTTCCGTGATTATTAATCATATTTATCATAAAAACTGAATCTAACACATGGGAAGTATAAGATGTATCAAAATAAATATCTTCCCCTACAAGATACTTTTCTACTTCATTCCATAAATTGTATCCTCCCATATGGGCAGCAATAATACTGGCTCCCTTAAAGGTTCTCAGTACATTTCTTAACCCCTTAGGAGTACAGTGACAAGGTTCGGGAAGTCCAATATCGATTCCTGCATGAAACAGAGCTATCATATTGTTGCTGAATACTTCCTCATAGATTGGAAAAAGCTTAGGATCATCCACGAAAAATTCCTGATAATCCGGGTGGAATTTTATTCCCTTAATTCCACAGGAAGCCAGATATCTTATTTCCTTTTTCCAATCGGGATACTCTGGGTGAATTGTTCCAAAGGGTATAATTCTTTTATCTTGAATAGAAACTGCCCAGCGATTAATCACTTCAGTTTGTTTTGGCTTTGTTGCTATGGGTTGAATGATGCTGATATCTATATGGCTTTCGTCCATGGATCTTATCAAGTCCGAAACTGTCCCGTCAGTATATGCGGGAATTCCTCCCTTTTTCGTCAAAACAGCAATTGCTTTTTTAGCAATAGCATCATCAAAGCAATGGGTATGTATATCAATAATCATATGTCTTATCTCCTTGTAAACTAAAAATTATATCATCACATCTCTTTTATTGATATTGGTTCTATATACATGTTAAAGTACACGATTCGTTCATGACTCACAGCATTTATTTTTCACATAACAAATGCACTTATAAAATTAATCTACCAAAAAGGAGATTTATTCACAAGTGCATACTCATTAATTATCTTTTTTCTACAAGACATAAGCCCTCCACGAGGGAGGGCTTTTGTTTGTTCTATGTATTACAATCCGAAACTTATGGCTAAACCTTTATCCACTTTTTTCATAAGTTCTTTGTCCAGATGGCATATCTTTTCTTTTAGCCTTTTTTTATCAATCGTTCTTATTTGTTCTAACAAAACTACAGAATCCTTTACCAACTCATAAGAGGCCGCGTCCACCTCAATATGAGTTGGTAATTTAGCCTTATTGATCTGAGATGTAATGGCAGCACATATAACAGTAGGACTATATTTATTGCCTATATCGTTTTGTACAATGAGTACTGGTCGTACACCTCCTTGTTCTGATCCGACAACAGGGCTTAAGTCAGCATAAAATACATCTCCTCGTTTAACAACCACATCACTCACACTCCGCTATTTGTTCAAAAAACTGCTCAACCTCTCTTTCAGCTTCGAAACAGAATTCTGACAACTTTAAATTAATCTCAGCCATTTCCTGATATCCTCTAATCATATTGTCCCGTATCTGTTTCTTGGGATTGCGAGATGTTTTTTCCACCCATTCATCCATATTAGAGGCATTTTTAATATTTAGAACCTTACTTTTCCTAGCCACTGCAAATCACTCCCTAATCCAGAGTTTCTATTTTCACTCAATCGGAAGATCTTTATTTGCACTAAAAGACAAAATGCTATTGTCTATATTCAACTCATATTTTTACCAATGAAAGAGTTTTTATGCAAAATTTTCATCCCTGCAAAATATATTTTGTACATTGATATTTTCATCCAGCTCGTTCACATAGTTCATCTTCTTAATAATCTCTTCATGTTCCTTATAAACTCTAGGAATTCTCTTCCCTACCATACAGATAACTTCGTAATTGATTGTACCGATGTGATTTGCAATTTCTTCTGCTCCAATCGTTTTCTCGCCCTGTGTACCCATTAAAACCACTTCATCCCCTACCCCTACATCAGGAATATCCGTTACATCCACCATAAATTGATCCAT
>JAAYPH010000196.1 GCA_012519955.1 Candidatus Epulonipiscium sp. | reverse complement strand
GTTTCAATTCTACAATAGTCCGATTAAATCCGAGAAAAATCGCTTTCCCTGAAAAGCATAATTAGTTTCAATTCTACAATAGTCCGATTAAATCAAGGATGCAGTTTGAGCTTGATAGGCGAGGATGACGAAGTTTCAATTCTACAATAGTCCGATTAAATCACTTGCAATCTAAATGAAGTCTGCCCCTGACTTTCCCGTTTCAATTCTACAATAGTCCGATTAAATCTTTACAACTACCCTCCCTTCTTTTAATATATATTCTGGTTTCAATTCTACAATAGTCCGATTAAATCTACATAATTAATATTATGTAGTCAATACTAACTTCAAGTTTCAATTCTACAATAGTCCGATTAAATCAACTAGTTGCAGTGAAGGATAGTAAGGCAGTTCTCAGTTTCAATTCTACAATAGTCCGATTAAATCTCATGCTACAGGTGATTTATCGATGTTTACGATATGGTTTCAATTCTACAATAGTCCGATTAAATCTCTAAAAAAGCAGCTCCTAAAACTGCCATTAAAGATGTTTCAATTCTACAATAGTCCGATTAAATCAATAGCCTTAAAAACCGAACTAACAACCAATAAAATGTTTCAATTCTACAATAGTCCGATTAAATCTCTTTTTTTACCCATTTAATTTCATAACCAAGAATGTGTTTCAATTCTACAATAGTCCGATTAAATCCCAGCAAGCAAGCAAAACTAAAATTAATATTGACCTGTTTCAATTCTACAATAGTCCGATTAAATCATCTACGAGAATCCCGGAACGCTATTCGATGACAAATGTTTCAATTCTACAATAGTCCGATTAAATCTAATTTCCTCCTACCCTCCCCTCTCATACGCTTTTGGTTTCAATTCTACAATAGTCCGATTAAATCGAACATTGAAGAAGGTGACGTTTTAGAATTTAAATTGTTTCAATTCTACAATAGTCCGATTAAATCATGATGAAGGAGGTAAACAACACGAAAAGAGACAACGTTTCAATTCTACAATAGTCCGATTAAATCTAGAATCGACACAAGACAGCTTAGGTTCAACACAAAGTTTCAATTCTACAATAGTCCGATTAAATCTATCAAAACCGATAACACTAACACCTTTCGAAAGAATGTTTCAATTCTACAATAGTCCGATTAAATCTATGAGTATGATAAGTACCTTCTTCCCCAACCTCATGTTTCAATTCTACAATAGTCCGATTAAATCAAGAAACGTGGGATGCTTTTTTACGTCGTATTCATAGTTTCAATTCTACAATAGTCCGATTAAATCCCCAAGTGAAACAAAAGGTGATTCAGCACTTCCAGTGTTTCAATTCTACAATAGTCCGATTAAATCAGTTCGGAAATGGTAGCCCGCCGCTTCTTGAAGCGGGTTTCAATTCTACAATAGTCCGATTAAATCTGGCTTTTAAATTAAAGTTAGAAGATTAATGTTAAGTTTCAATTCTACAATAGTCCGATTAAATCGATAGCAAACCGCTATCTTATTTATACTATTTAATATGTTTCAATTCTACAATAGTCCGATTAAATCTGGCATAGCACTAGTAAAGTCATTTTGCAGCAAGTATGTTTCAATTCTACAATAGTCCGATTAAATCTGATAATTTTATTTTTTATTTGAGTTCTTTTCTTTTTGTTTCAATTCTACAATAGTCCGATTAAATCTGAAAACAATCTATTATCTGCTTAGCCGAACTTTCACGTTTCAATTCTACAATAGTCCGATTAAATCTATAAATAGTTTTTTACTTAATATAGAACTTCCACTGTTTCAATTCTACAATAGTCCGATTAAATCATATCTTTAGGTTATAGTCCACGTAATGTGTATGCAGTTTCAATTCTACAATAGTCCGATTAAATCGAAATACTAATGATCGCAATATTATACAATCAAAAACGTTTCAATTCTACAATAGTCCGATTAAATCGTAACAAGTGATGGAGAAATATTTGAAAATCCTAAAGTTTCAATTCTACAATAGTCCGATTAAATCTCTCGTACCTGCCAAATTAATAATGTTAATTCCTTTGTTTCAATTCTACAATAGTCCGATTAAATCGTTATCAAGTATCAAAAGAAGCAAATTGGGGAGTAGAGTTTCAATTCTACAATAGTCCGATTAAATCTAAGCAGCTTGGAGAAGAATATGAGAGAACTAAAGAGTTTCAATTCTACAATAGTCCGATTAAATCTGGACAGTATACCAAAAGATTGCAGAGCCAAGAAATAGTTTCAATTCTACAATAGTCCGATTAAATCGGTATATGGTACAAGCGTATTTGGAGCTAGTGATTTGTTTCAATTCTACAATAGTCCGATTAAATCTCATATATTAGGCCCTAACTATGCTACAGGTTATGTGTTTCAATTCTACAATAGTCCGATTAAATCTTGAAAAGGCATTAGCCAAAGGATGTATTGTTCTCAGTTTCAATTCTACAATAGTCCGATTAAATCATGCTTTAGTTATTGAGCTTGGTTTTACCCAGCCGAGTTTCAATTCTACAATAGTCCGATTAAATCTGTATGCTTCCTTTCCGTCGGCCAGTACCAGCTTGTGTTTCAATTCTACAATAGTCCGATTAAATCTCCACTCTTGACGGTATAAGTCTTGGCCGCGGTCTTGTTTCAATTCTACAATAGTCCGATTAAATCTCGTCGTCGCTCTCTACTTCGGTACCGCCTGTAATACGTTTCAATTCTACAATAGTCCGATTAAATCGCCGTTCCACGAGAAAGTTAAAAGGTTGGTCCCTCGGTTTCAATTCTACAATAGTCCGATTAAATCAGTATTATCTGACCAAAATATAGAAGATTTCCAATTAGTTTCAATTCTACAATAGTCCGATTAAATCCTGGATCCTATAACTAAAGAACCTACAGCCTATATCCGTTTCAATTCTACAATAGTCCGATTAAATCAAGTCACCCTAAGTACGACATATGCGATGTACATTGGTTTCAATTCTACAATAGTCCGATTAAATCTATATCAGAGGAGAAGATAGTATTCGACTCTATATAGTTTCAATTCTACAATAGTCCGATTAAATCTTTATAAAACTGTTGTATCTGATCCGTCATATCTAGGTTTCAATTCTACAATAGTCCGATTAAATCAGTAAGAAGAGCCGGCAAGAAAGTTAGAGCTTATATGTTTCAATTCTACAATAGTCCGATTAAATCGTAGTAGACGAGTCTCTAGTAAACATAACTCTATATGGTTTCAATTCTACAATAGTCCGATTAAATCCCCTAGTGGCTCTGCTGCGTCGTGCTGGGTATCAAAGTTTCAATTCTACAATAGTCCGATTAAATCTCCTTTGAATTTTACCAGGTATGCCTCGTTTAAAAAGTTTCAATTCTACAATAGTCCGATTAAATCTAGTGGCCCTTAGGATAAAGCTGCCGTTTAATTTAGGTTTCAATTCTACAATAGTCCGATTAAATCACTTAAGGATGTCAAATCATTCCTTGCACATAACTTGTTTCAATTCTACAATAGTCCGATTAAATCTCAATACCTGTCGTCTATAACTTCGCAGTCTTCCTCTGTTTCAATTCTACAATAGTCCGATTAAATCTCGCAGTCTTCCTCTTGGTCTATGATCCTTTGCTCTGGTTTCAATTCTACAATAGTCCGATTAAATCCTTTCCGGTGAATCCGTTCTCTGTATCTGTTAACGGGTTTCAATTCTACAATAGTCCGATTAAATCTGTAAGTGGTTTAGTAATGCGTTGTAAGCCTCACCCAGTTTCAATTCTACAATAGTCCGATTAAATCGATTTTTACACCCTTCCCACCGTAGTATTTATATCTGTTTCAATTCTACAATAGTCCGATTAAATCTATGCAGTCCTCTTCCTCTAATAGCATTTGGAGCTCGTTTCAATTCTACAATAGTCCGATTAAATCTTATTAAGCTCATCTACTCTCTTTTTTATCTCCTGCGTTTCAATTCTACAATAGTCCGATTAAATCATACTCCTGCAGAGGGAATACCTTATTTCCTATCCTGTTTCAATTCTACAATAGTCCGATTAAATCGGCCTCCTTTTCTGCAGCTATTTCCTCGTTTACTTCGTTTCAATTCTACAATAGTCCGATTAAATCCTATATCCATTGCATCTGCAGAGTTTGCTAATAATAGTTTCAATTCTACAATAGTCCGATTAAATCAGGTTCCTGCAAGTAATGAACTTGCCAATCCTTATGGTTTCAATTCTACAATAGTCCGATTAAATCGAACTATAGAAAAAGCATAAGCAACATTCTTACATCGTTTCAATTCTACAATAGTCCGATTAAATCAGCAGTAAATTCAACATTTTTGCTCTGCTAGTTTTGATTTTTTATATTAATTTTACCAATTATCCCTCTCAAATGCAATAAAAAGTCGTCGACCCCCTAGGAATTTTACATCACCGGAGGTAGACGACTTTTTAATTTAAGGAAAAAACCTTTTTTTAATTAAGAGAAGACTACTTTTTATTATGACATCAATATTATTCTTTGATTTTTATTTTGTTGTAATAACTACCGTCCTGCTTCCTCCGTCCCATTTTACATCAGCTCCTGTGCTTTGGGCTATGAATTTTACAGGAACCATTGTATTGCCGTTGATGGTTTGGGCTGGAGTTGTGAGTTTTACTGTTTGGCCATTTACTGTGGCATCTTTTCCAAGAGGAAGTATGATTTTCGTGTTTTCTTTTTTTCCGTAAATGGTTTTGGTTGAAGCATCATATTTTAAATTGATATTCAAGGCTTCAAAGATCGCTCTTAAAGGTACTAAAACTGTTCCGTCTTTCATTACCGGAGACACATTCATGTCTAATTTGTTTCCATTTATGGTTACTTTGATAGCATCCTGTTTCAGTCTGGAAACAACTAAGGCATTGCTTATTTGTCTTCCTGTTCTTGTGATATATTCTCCATTATAATATAATCCTGAAGATGCGCCGCCGTCTAAGTTCATGGCATCTTTTAAACCGAGTTTCTTTGCGATTTCTGCTAGTTCGTTGATATTGGCACTGGCTACAGTTCCCATAATCATAACATTATTTTCATTTACGCCTATAAAGCTTCTTTGTCCTTTGTTGGTAAGTATCTTTTCACTGGTAAAGCCTTCATTCTTTGGATTGGCTACAATTTTTCCATCCTTCACAAGCATAGGACCGGCCCCTACAGCAGAATCAACATTTCCCCAGCCTGTTAATGGATTGCCGGAGTTCAAATGGTTAAATTCTGTGTGATATTCTACGGAATCTCCCACATGGAAACGATCCAAAAGTCCTTTGGTTCCCACAACAATGGTATAGCCATTGACAGGGATTCGTGCCTTTCCGTTTTTAATTTCCGCTACAACGCCATTTTCAACGACTACAGAAAGCTTATTATGCTCAGGAGTATACTTTCCATACTCAGGCGTAAAAATGACCGTTGCCTCTGCTCTTGTATCATTATGGTTGATATTCCATGCGTACCATGTTTTGTCCCAATTAGAGCTTCCGTTAATGGTTCCTGTGACTTTGATTTTAACATTGTCCATCAAAGCTTTGTTATCTTTTGTAAAACCTATCGTTGTTCCATTGCTGCCTACATGAAGAACCTTGCCGTTTTCTATGATGTTTCCGTTTGGCTGCAAATCATCATAGGAATTAAAAAATGTGCCGTTGATGGCAGCAATAGCTTCTCTTTCCGATGTGTTCATTTGATTTGCAATATTCTTAAGATCATCTACTTGTCCCACTTTTCCTTTAGCCGGAAGTACGTCTATTTGAATTTTAGGATCATTTAAATTCACATAGACCAGATGAACTGTTTTATTGCCTGTTGAGATGGAAACTTGTTTTGTTTCTTTCCAAACAGAGTTTGCTGCTCCGTAAGAATATGTAGGTTGAAATATAAAGCTCACAACTAATATAAATACAAAAATATAATTTTTCACTTTAACACCCCTATCAAATTTTTTATCGGACAAAAAATAAAGAACCTTAAAGATAAAATATCTTCATGGTTCTTTATTATAACATACTATACTTTATCCAGATACTCTCCATAGCCCTCTTCTTCCATTTTATCCTTCGGTATAAATCTTAGGGCGGCAGAGTTGATACAGTACCTTAATCCTCCATGTTCTAAGGGTCCATCGTTAAACACATGTCCCAAATGGGAATCAGATTCTTTGCTTCTTACTTCCGTTCTAATCATATTATGATTATAATCTTGTTTCTGTTTTATGTTGGTACTGTCAATGGGCTGTGTAAAGGATGGCCAGCCACATCCGGCATCGAATTTGTCCTTGGAGGAAAAAAGCGGCGTTCCGGTAATGACATCCACATAAATGCCTTCTTCAAAGTTATCATAATACTCATTCTGAAAAGGAGGTTCTGTGCCGTTTTCTTGTGTTACCTTATACTGAATGTCGGTTAGTTTTTTTCGTAGGTCTTCTTTATTGATTTGACTCATTTGATCACCTCATTTTTAGAATGCCCCAATTTTTTAAATTTAGAATGTAAATATAAAAATAAGGTCTCTTTTTAAATGAGTACATGGTAGTTTCACTTTATATGGAGTCTTGACGGTATCTGTGAACCCATTTTTTTATGAGTTCTTTAATAGAGAACTGATACTCTTCTTTTTTGCCCTTTTCTTTTACTATTTTTGCTTTTTCAAGTTTTGCTTCTTCATCTTCTTCATTGACTTTAAGAGCCTCATCTATTGCAAAAACTGCTTCGTCTAGTTTTCGCTTCTTTCTGTAAAGCCTTGCTAAGGCAACCCAAGCCGGGATATATTTATTGTTCTTTTTTAGACTCTTTTGAACACAGTCGAGGGCTAAATCTTCTTTATTCCATGCTTCATATAAATTGGCATATTCCAGCCAATAGACTTCATTTCTATAGGTATTTGTCACTTGTTCCAGATAATCCTCGGCAGCTTCAAATTCTCTTCTTCTAATATAAATTTTTGCTAAACGAAGATAACTATCAAAGGTATCTCCTTTTTGGATCGCTCTTTTGTAGGATTCTATGGCTTCTGGCTCGCTTCCCTGGTTTCTGTATAGTTCTCCATAATAGAACCAAATCTTTTTAGAATCCTCTAACCTTGCTGCTTGATTTAAGTACCTTGCTCCCTGCTCATAATTGCCTTTAAGAATATATACTTCTGTAAGATTTAAGAGAATGGAAATATTATTGGGTTCCATTTCATTGGCTTTGTTAAGAAAATAGGAAGCGTCTTCATACCATCCCATACGCATACAGGCAACGCCCATATTATTATAAAGCTTGCCGTTCTCATCATATACGATGGCTTTTTTATACCACTTAATAGCTTCCTCCGGCTTGTTCTGTCCCATAAAATAATCTGCTTTTTCCTTGCATTTTTCCCATTCCGCTTTGTTTTCCCACTTAAATATTTCTTTTCTAAGAAAATCTAATTCCGATTCATAAAAATAGTCAATCAGCCCAAGGAACTTAATGTATTGATCCGTAATGGAGGGGTATTCATCTCTTATCTTAGCAATCTGCCCACTGATCGAAACAAGTCCTAATTCGAGCTTAATCCAGTCTTCAAGCTTTCCCATAAGAAAGTCGTCAATGGACTGCTTCCAATAATGATAGCAGTGGTAGTATAACTCTTCTAAGGAGTATACTTTAATTTTTGTCATATAAAAATAGTATGGTCTCTCCGCTTTTTCAGGAGAGACGCTTAAAATCAGTGAGGACATAAATTTTCACCTCTTATAGTCGAACCAATTCAGCAATACTCATGGCGATATTGTCTAAGATATCCGTAAACTTTTCTTGCAAATCATAATATTTTCCGTCAGGTCTTGTTAATGGGTCATAACTGTCAATGCTAATTTTGTCTTTTCTTGCTACGACATAGGTAGTGATATTATTTTCTCTAAGCATAGCAGCAATTTCAGGAACGTATTTTCCTCCTTCAGTAGGTACATGGGGAGGCGCATCGGTAATAAGAATAAAGATGTTTTTGCCCCCGTCTTTATCGACTCTGGAGGTTTTTAGAAGTTCTATTCCTGTTTCTATGGCTTCTAAAGAGGATTCAGGAATATCTCCTCCATAGGTTCTTGGGATATTCTTTACTTGTCTTTGGAATTTTTCCACGTCGTTTGTAAAATTATAAACGCTTGGTTTTTCTTTTTCTCTTAAATCTCCAAAGCCTATAAGACCAAGTTGGAAGCCTATTCCTTTGCTTCTTAGGATATTAGAAAATTCTATTGCCCGATCTTTTACTCCGTTAATATAAGTATCCATACTTCCTGTGGTGTCTATGATAAATACGATGTTCATATTTTCTGAGACAACTTTTTCTTCTTTCCTTGGAGGCGGCATTACCTTATCTCTGTCAAATTCCGCCCTTTCTGTTTTCCCGCTGGATAAATCCTTTACAAATACTTCAAAGAGGTTGTTTTCGTTTATAGCATAAGTAATTTCTAACTGAGTCGTTCCGCTAAGTCCGGATAGCATAACACTGCCAATATATTTCTTTTCTTCTTCATGGTTTTGTTCCCATTGATAGACATCAACCTGAACGGAAGAAGCTCCGGACATGCTGGCAAAATTGTTGTCTGAGACTTTTACCGGTATTGGGCTTCCCATTGGTATAATGGGGATAAGTTTTTTCTCCATGGTACTTAAGTTAACCACTGCTTCCGTACCAAAAATTTGTCTTGTAATTTGACCTACTTTTACATTACTGTTGGGAAGGTGGATTAAATAGTTATAAATAGAAGCTCCCATTGCCACGCTTTTTGCCGGGTCTGTAGCACGATAAGGTTCTTTAATATATCCTCCCACCATGCGTTTTACCATGGGGATAAGGGTTGAGCCGCCTACTAAAATCACTTTTGAGATTTCATCCGGCTCTTTTCCTGCCCGTTTTAATGCCTCTTCTATAATTTCACGGCTTCTGTCTACATACTTTCTAATCAGTGCTTCAAACTGTTCTCTTGTCAATTCCATGACTAAATTTTTAGGAACTCCCTCATGGATTAGAAGAGGATGAATTCTTATGGCTACTTTATTCGTTCCGGAAAGCTTTTTCTTTGCCTGTTCTGCTTCTTGTTTCAGTTTCTGAAGAACTCTTTTTCTTTCAGCCGTTTCGAGACGGTCTAAATCAATCCCGGTTTCTTTATGAAAATGTTCTTTCATCAGTCTGATGAGTTCGCTGTCGAAATCGTCTCCACCAAGATTCATATCCCCTACATCGGATAATTCCTGGAATACTTCCTGACCGTTTTCATCCTGAGATACCTTTAATACACAGGCATCAAAGGTTCCTCCTCCTAAATCGTATACCAGCAGGGTTTGAGCATAACCTTGTCTATAACCGTATTCAATGGCCGCAGCCAGTGGCTCCGATAAAAGATGGACATTTTTAAAACCTGCCAGCTCTCCAGCTTTTTTCGTGGCAAAAATCTGCCTGTCGTTAAAATATGCCGGATGGGTTATAACCACCTCATCAAAGCTTTCTCCACTTTGACTTTCCGCTGCCTTTTTTAATTTTTTTAGAATTTCACTGCTGATTTCTTCGGGAGATTTTTCTGTGTCTCCTACTTTAATCTTTTCAGTCTGCCCCATAAATCTTTTTACAGAAATCACAGTGGTTTCAGGGTATATAATTGCCCCTGATTTTGCTTCACTTCCTACGATGACGCCATCGTCTCCATAGTGAACTACGGAAGGCAGAATTTCGTCTACTCCGTCAATTTTTACGACTTCCATTTCATCGGTTTTATCTTTATAAATCACTGCCACTGAGTTTGTAGTTCCTAGATCTATTCCTAAATAACTCATTTGTTATCCCTCCAATACTGTCTTATTAAACCGGCTTGGATCAAAACTTTGTTTAAAGCCACTGGGAGCATACAGATCACCAAAACCTAAATCTTCTACTACGCCTTTTACAAGGCCACCTTCTTCTTCAACAGACAGGGTTACCTGCAGCTTCGTCTTGCCAGAAGGACGCTCGGGCAAACCTTGTATTTGTACTTCGCCGATTAATTTACAGTTTTCTATGGTATCTTCTTTATCAATTCTCTCTAAAATTTTAAGTTCCAGGGTTGTCATGTCTTCCGGTGTTTTCCCGGTTAAGGTAAAGATATGACTTTTCTTTGCCAGAGAATAAGGCGTTCCTCTTTTGATCATTGTAAAGAAAGATTTCCTGCTGCCATGATCCACTTCTAATCCGATATCATGGGGAACTGTAACTTCAAATTCTACATCCACCTTTTCAGCCTGTAAATCCGGATGAGTGAGCAATCCCATTTTCATAGCGGCATAATAGGTTGCTCCTAGGGAAATATCTAATGCAGGTCTTTCAGAAGTATAAATTTTATTCTCATCATTAAAGATGCCTATAAGCATATCTTTAACCCAAGGCATACTTGAAGAGCCGCCTTCAAGTAAGACTCTATCAATGTCGTCCGGGAGAAGTGCTCCGATATAGGCTTCTCGCAATGCCTTAAGAACTAATTTTCTTGTTTTTTCTATAAAGTTGTTAATGAGTTTTTCAAATTCATCCCTTGTAATCTGCTCAACGAAAGGAGGTATGCAGAAAGTAAAGGGAATTCTAAAACTTTTTACTCCAGAAAGTCTTTCTTTCGTTTCTCTGGCACGCATAATCAGTTCTGCTTGATTTTCTACTGTGATGTCTTCCTTCTTTTGCCCGGTTTTATTTTCAATGTATTTGTAGCATTGTTCTAAAATGATTTCGTCAATATTGTCTCCGCCATGATAAGCTTCTCCGCCTTCACTGATCACTTGAAGCTTAATATGATAGTCATCCTTTTCTACCACATGAAATAAGGTAATATCTAAGGTTCCTCCGCCAAAGTCAAAGACCATGATTTTCTCGTCCTGAGAAAGCTGATGGCGGAAATTATAGGCTAAAGCTGCTGCTTTAGGTTCTTCAATCAAGCAAATTAATTTATCCTTTAAACCTGCTAATTCACAGGCTTTCATCGTTGCTTTTTTGGCTGCATCATCAAAATCATAGGGCACGGAAACCACGCAGCCAGCAATCTCGGCATTGGGGTTCATGCTTTCACAGTGATTAATTAATGCCTTTAAAATCATGGCTGAGATTTCTTCCGGCAGATATTCTTTATCAGCTATTTTGATCTTTTCATTGGTTCCCATCTTTCTTTTAATGGAGCGTATCGTTGTATCGGGATATATTTTCATGGACCTATAGGCTTCTTCTCCTATAACCCACTCTTCTTCACTGCCTTCATCTCCCCTGTACTGAACAACAGAGGGCAGAGGTATTTTTCCAAATCCATTGCTGATATCTATTGGTTCCGGCTTTTTATTGGAATTATCCCAATAACTAATGACGGAATTCGTCGTGCCCAGGTCGATGCCAAGAATATACCATTCTTCTGGTACATCCCCTTTTTCTTCAATTTGTTTTTTATATTCTTCCCAGTTCATAGTTTCACTCCTTATGTGCAAGCAAAGCTTTCGCCCTGCTATTCATTGGTCTTAGAAATGATGATTGTATTTATAACCCGATAATAAATTTTTGAGCAAAGTCTGAGGGTGGAAAGAATTCTCCAAATCCGCAGTCTCTGATCTCTGTCTCTATTTGATCGTACTGCCTGAATTCCATAGAAAATTTCAAACGAATGGTTCGAGAGGGTCGTTTGGGCAAATTGTTTAACTGTATCGTATGAATAGGTATAATTTCTCCTTGTTCATTTCTTTTATATATGGGTATGTCTAAAGTATTGTTTCCCTCAGTATCTAAAATGAATATTTTAGGTTTTGCTTTCTGCCACCAAAATGTATTTTTTTCAATCAAAGGAATGAATCTAAGTTCTTTTTCAAATATACCTTTGATGCCTATGTCCGAGGTTAATTGATGATGGTCCGTTAATTCTAACATTTGCTCAGGAAGTATTCCCAGATAAGAAGCCGCTCCGATACATGCCCCCAGGGCAACGGTTCCTTCAGCTTCTTTTGGACAAATAATACGTATCCCTGCAAATTCGTTTTCTAAAAGCTCTTTCATCCAATTCATTTCAAAACCGCCGCCAACAGCAATCACTTTCTGTACGTCTTCTTTTCCAAGGGGGCCATGAATGGTTTTATTTAAAAGGGACGAAATAAACGCTTTGACACTTTCTGCAAAAGGCTCTATCCACTGGTCCAAATCTTCAACAGAAACCGTCTTTTGAAAAGCTGGATAAGCGAAATTAAAGTATAATTTTGTAGGTTTCCTTTTATAATAATTTTGGAATAGAAGACTTTTGTTTTGATAAGCAAACACTTCTATCTGGTGAAGAATCTCTCCTGTTAACTGAGTCTCAAAAATTCCAGTCTCATGACAATAAAACTTAATAAATATTTCTTTCAGTAATTGATCAATTTTTTTCCCTCCGAGAGAAGAATCAAATAGAAAAGACAAACTTTCACCTTCAACATTAATTTCATCTTTAAGATTAACCTGAATTAAACCTCCTCTAATCTGCTGTCCGCCATAATCGATAAATAAAATTTTGTCTTCTTCATTTAGAGGTGCTTCAAAGTTAAGATATCTTAATATGCATTCTCTGTAACTCATAAGAGTTATTAAGGCTTTGTCCAGACCAGCCATAGAAAATGCTCGTACAAGTTCTTCTCTGGCGCTCTCAGAAAAATAATCCGGCACCGCAGCAACTACCCCTACGACTTCTCCATTGGGGTTAATGTTCTTGCACATTTCTATGATTTCTTTAATATATCTGCTTAATAAACTGGGAATATTCATAGGTTTGCCGCTAATATCAATAAGTTCTTTTGTTCCCAGTTTCGATAAGATATTGTGTATCGTAATATCATCAAAGTATCCCTTATTCAACAAGGCATATTCTCCATAAACCCATTCTCTGTTTTCAGGTATATACTGCATGACCGTCGGGATGGAAGGATTGCCGTAGCCTCCGCTCATATCAATTAATTCTGCTACTTTTCTATTAACATTCCAAATAGCAACTTTCGTAGATTTCGTACCTATATCTATTCCAAGTATAAACTTGGTTTCATCATTAAAATCAATGGATGCGATTTGTTTCTTGAAAATTTTCCAGCTCATTTATACTCCATCCTCACTATTTACCTGCTATAACATTAGCTTTTAAGATAATGTGACCGTCTAACATATAGCCTTTGTTCATTGTTTTTATAATTTCACCTTTTTCAAATCCTTCTTTAACCTCTGCCATTAATACTTCATGTTCTTTTCCATTAAATTTTTCATGAGGATTCGGATGAATAAATTCGATTCTGTATGCCTTTAGAGTGTCTTCAACAGACTGTGTAAGGGCATCTATTTCTTTTACATAGGAAATAATAGCTTCTTCTTTGCTTTCTCTAAGTTTTGAAACGGAATAATTTATGATCTCTTCATAGGTACTCATTTCAAATAGCAAATGTTCTCTTAAGAATTTAATGATTTTTTTATTGGCTTCCTGTTCTATTTTTTCCTGTCTGCGAAGTAGTCTTTGAGATAAATATATAAGGCCTTCTTCTTCTTTTCCGTCTAAGAAAGCTATATTTTTCTCAGTAAAATTGGATTCTTCCATAGGAATCTCTCTTATGAACTCCATCATAAAATTGTTATACAGCTCTTCGGCGATTTTCTCAAATTCTTTTTCAATGATGGGGTCTTTAAGTTCCTCAGAAGCCCTTTCAAGGACTTCATCTTTTATATCGGAGAAAAACTCTAAACTTTCTTTTAGACTTTCTATTTTTATATTTATCGTTTCACCAATGCCTTCTATAATAGGAGCATATTCGGTTTCTGTGATTTCTCCTGCGCCATTTTTAGTTTTTTCGTAGAAGTCTGTAAATGAATATATAATTTTTTGACTTAATTCCATAGTATTTTGAAGCTTTAGGGTGATTCTTTCCAATACATCGTTTTGATTCAATTTTTCTTTGTAATGATTGAAAAGCTCTGCCTTAAATACCTTCCATGCTTGGTTAAAAGCAGTATAGGCTTCAATAAAATCAACGATCATTCTATCTTTATAATTTAATTTATTTCTTATATTAAGATCATTGATATAGGAATCCATGCCTTGAGTTCTAAGATAGGTTTCAAATTCTTCTGGACTGGATATGCTAATCTTATTCGGCTGTTTTTCAGCTTCTTTAAAAAACTGCTCTAATTCTTCTATTTCTTTACCCAGGTGCTGATAGGCTTCTCTTATGGTATGCAGTATTCCTTGTATGATTTCCTGCTCCCTGTCTTCGTAAGCTTCGTTCTTCATTTCTTCTTCCAGGGCATTCACTTGAATTTTAATAATAGCTTCCACATTCTCTTTTTCTTGCTTTATGGACTCATAATAAAAGTTTGCAGCTTTTCTTAAATGAAAATCATTTAATTTCTCAATGCCTTTTTTGGACTTTTTAGCATAGCACCTATATAACGGACTCTTTAAGCTCTGTATTAAACCGCCATAGATCTCTTGGATACATTGGGTCTGCAGGGTATGATCTTTAGTTAAATCCATTAAATATTTTCTAAAATGTATCATGGTTTTACCCATTTCATCGCTTATCCATTGTGTCTCAATATCGTCCAGTTGATTTAAGATATTAATCTTTTCTTCCGTTAAAAATCTTTCTTTTTCTATTTTGATCGGATTTTCACTGGATTTAGGGTCGCTGATGCCCTGCTCCACCATCTGATTTTCTTTAAATTGTTTTAATTGAGAAGAAAGGACGGTACATATTCCGCTAAGTATTTCCTTGGCTCTTCCTGTTTTAATGTCTTGCTCATGATCTTTAAATAATTGAATGGTCCCTTGATAATGATTCATGAGATGCTGGAAATACTCAAAGATTTTTTCATCATATACAGACAGTTTATTCTCTTCGCTTAGGTGATGCAGAATTTTAAGCATCACCTTCATTTTCATATGAAAAAAACAACCTTTTACACTTTGTTCAGTAAATTGATCAAAAGCCTGAAGGGTTTTTCTCCAGGCTTCGACTAATTCGCTGCTTTGTTGTAAAAGAGGGGGGTAATCCTTTAACATATTGATCCTCCTTTATTTCGTCCCTATCAATTATGCCAATGGTTAGTACAAATCATCTACAGAGAGTTCGGTTTCTACCCCGCTTGTACTCATGCTTTTAGCCATTACCTTAAGCATGTTATCCTGTCCGATATAAAAGATTACTTTTACCTTTTCTTCTCCCTTGGCTTTTGGAGGAATTCCTCTGAGGCTGGTGCCTGCAAGACGCTTCATTCCCTCTTCTGTTACATAGGTAGTCTTCTTTTCTTCTCCGGAAGGTTTTGTATTTTCATAAACAACAATTGCCATGCTGGTTACATTATCAAAATTGGTCATAAGAAGTTCTTCTGCTTCCACAGTAAGTCCTTCTTTAGGTATATCCATACCGCTTTTTACTATTTCCATAAATCTTCTTCCTGCTATTTCAAGGCCTAAGGGGTGAATGGTCTTTTCATGAACAACAGGACCTTTTACCGTAGGCATCATAATCATATTGCAGTAATAAGCCGCTCCCTGAGAAATACTTAATGCAGGGCTTATACGGGATTTAAAAGGTTCTTTATCAAACTTTTCTTTGATTTTTTCTCTGATTCTTGGAATGGAAGAAGAACCTCCAACTAAGAAGATCTCATCGATGTCTTCAGGTTTTAATGAAGCAGCCTTTAGACATTCGTCAATACATTCAATCGTTCTGCCAATTAAATCTTCTACGGATTTACCCTCCATTTTTTCAAACAGTTCAACGGGATCACCTAAAGGATTGATTCTCTTATGATTTAAAAAGGCATCTCTTGTGATTTCCATATTAATATTGATGATTTTCGGTTCTTGAATAAAAGGTGCCAATACAACCTTTGTAGATTTGGCAGAAGAAAGTCTTTCTTTGGCTTGGTTTGCTACTTGCGCCAGTCGTACTAAAGCTGTAGTTTTTTGTCTTTTGGATACGCCGTCATCAACGTTAAAATCAAATAAGTCAATTTCTTCGTTGGTCATTTTCTTAAATTCTTCATAAATCATATCCATAATAATTTTGTCTATATCGTTACCGCCTAAGTAATTATCCCCATAGGTGCTTAAAATTGAAATAGTGGGTTCATCCGCATCTGTCATCTTGATATCCAGTACGCAGGCGTCAAAGGTACCTCCACCAAAGTCATATACCAATACCTTTTTATCTTTTCTTTCATTTACGGCATAGGAAATCGCTGCTGCAGCAGGTTCCAGTCTAAGATAGATATTGTCTTCATCAAAGCCAGCCAGCTTTGCCGCTTCTTTGGTCATTTTCTTTTGTTTGTCGGTTGAATTGGCAGGTACGGTAATTACACAGCCTGAAAATTCTCCCGCAATATTTAACTCTTCCTGAGCGTATTCATCGGCTTTCTGTTTTAGATAGCCTAATATTTCTCCGGCAATTTGTTCAGGGGTAAATTCATATTCCTTTTCGTCCACGGAGATTTTAATTTTTTCATCGCTGCCGAGCAGACGTTTTACAGATAAAACAGTGCTTTGAGGATATATGATTGCTGCTTCCTTTGCCTGAATTCCAAAAATCCTGGATAGTTTATCCGGATCATCCGGATCGGTTTCAAATTGTATGGCTGTAGGGAAAATATTGCTTCCGTCAATAGGTATGGTTTGTGCCTGACCTTCTTTAAAATCATATACGCTGACAACTGAGTTGGTTGTTCCGAAATCAATACCTAGAAATAGGCCTCTTTCCACATCTAATCCTAATGTTCCCATAAAAAACTCCTCCTTTATACTCCTAAGCTATAATAAATAGCCCGTATTATTTTTCTGATTGTCGTAAATCAGGGATTCTAAAATCATTTCCGCCTTTTCCATTTCGAGATTTTCACTGTAGATGATTGCATTATTCAGTCGATTATATACTTCGTTAGAGTCTTTGCTTAAAGCTTTCACATCATTATGATAAGAATATACCTCCGATATAATACAGTTGCCTTCTTCATCCAGTTCTTCAATATAATATTCCATATCTTCATTATAAAATAAAGATACGCAGACGGCATATAAATTAAATGCCACGGGGTACATTCTTTTTCGATTTAAGGGAAATCCTTGAATCTTATAGCAGAAGGTCACCTCTCTCCCCCATTTGGTACGGTGAATAAAGGGGACATTCTGTTCTATATACGAATAATACGGAAATTTGTCTTGATTTTTTTTAACAATTGGAAAAATAAATTGATTTTCTTTCATCCATTCAAAAATCGGCAGTAGGATTTTCTCTTTCCCATGGTCTTGCAGCTTCGGATAGATGTGAAGCATCGCTGAACCTAATATCATATCCTTCGTATCTAAGAATATTTCTTCAAATTTCTTTAGAGTATCCTGGGAAATTGTTTTATGGTTTACCAGAATCTCATAGCTGCAATAATATATAAATTCATGAATAATTGGAGATATGTTATTATTCTCATATAAAGATAAAAACACCTTTTCCAACGCTTCGTTTAAGCCCCTGATCCATATACCTTTTTCTAATATCTTTTGATCTAAATCCACCACTTTCCCATCGAGGGAAATGATTGCTTCTCTTAGTGAAAGCCAGGTCTTTAGGCTTCCCTCATAGTGACTTATAAGATATATTTCTATATCTTTATCATAGTGCCCTTCCATAAATAATTCATAGCTTGTATTGGTAATTAAAGCATTCACAATGCCCATGGCAATGGATTTCTTAACCAATTTAAGCTTTGTACTGGCATGCATTGCATCAAGTTTTTGTGCCCATTGAAGCGCTAAAAGTACTTCATCCTTCTCAAGCAAAGCATTGATCCCCTCTTCTATTTGAGATGGAGATAATTCAATCGGATTAAGAAGCTTAAAATACGGGGCAGCTTTTTCTAAACTATTGTGTCGTACAAGGAGACTGCCTAAGGCAGCGGAGGTTTTTCTTCTAAAATCATCCGATAAGGCACTGTTTTCTAAACACTCCATAATAATCTGTTCAGCCTTATGAAAGATAGAATCTGCCTCCTCATTTTTTTGTATCTGGTCTATAAAGTGACAAGTAAGAGCAATCAATAAATCAGTCGATTTATAGCCTTCTTCGTAGAACTCTAATAACAACTCAACGGGTATGTCTTTAACAAGTTTATGGACCTTTATACAATCCCCTGAATAAAAACTCTTTTGCCTTTGCCCGACACAAAGAATTGTAAGATTTTTAAGGTCAGGGGAAGCTGCTTCTAGATATATGGAATCCCCGTTAACCGTATAGGTAGCCATATTGGCTTTTTCTTTTTCCATAATCCAAAGATACTTAATCAGAGGAGATTTCACATGGATTTCATATAGAAACAATTGCTCGAAGACTGCCTTTTTAAGCAATTGATTTTTAGAATTCTTTTCGAACATTTTTAAATAAATATCTATATAATGCCTTCCCTTTCTGTTGTTTCTAAGGGAACTTTCTCCAAATAGAAGTATTTTATTATAGTAAACTTGAAAAAGCATTTTATATTGATTGTTTGTACAAAGAAGTGAATAAATATAAGCTGTCAATGGTTCATCAAAATTCTCTTTTACTAATGCAGTTTGAAGAATAGATAAAGGAATATCCCTCTTATCAAGGGCGTATGAAGTTTTTATATAAGCTAAGTAGATTCCTTTAACAAAGATTCTTCTTTCTATAGCTTTTTCATAAATTTCAAGGGCAGTTTGATCTTTTGTACCCTCTTTTATGTATGCATTGCATAATAAACTTAAGGTTTCATTGGTATCCAATGGAGAATGTATTTGTTCCAGATAAGATAGGGGTATTCTAAAATCTTCTTGGGACTGCAACATCCAGCCGGCAAATAATTTTATGTTTTCCTGGTCGAGAAGTTTATACTTTATTGCCCAAATAAAAGTATTTCTAATCATATCTTTCATATTGTAAAAATTAGAATAATGAGAGCAAAACAGGCGAAATACTTCCACATACAATAATGGACTTCTAAATCCATGGGTATAAGCCTCATAATAGTATTTTATTTCATCATAATCTTCATTAAATAGTTCTTTTTCCAGCTTAGCCTTTAAAAAATATAGTATACCGCTTTTTTGCTTTTCCAGGCATTCATCAAATATTTTAATAGACTTTTGTATAAACATATGTTTTCCGCAATAGTAATCTAGCAAGGCTTTAAAATAATAGATAACCCCTAAAAGTGTTTGATCTGTCGTTTTAAAGTACTTTTTAAACTTCAAGTAATTCTTTAACAGGTTATAGGCTTCATCATATCTTTCTAAGCGAAGATTAAGTGCAATGATCATTAAGCCTGTTTTTAACTCCGTAGGATTTTCTATATAAAGGGTATTCAATAAATTAAGTGCTTTAATGTAATAATCCTGTCTCTCTTTTTCATACAACTGACCTTTGATCCAATAAGTCATGGCATTAACCAACTTATTGCCAGAAGGCAATTTTTCGGTTGTTTCTTCTCCTTGACTGATTAACGCTTCTAAATTAAAGCTATCAATTTTTACTGCAAAATCTTCTTCGTATTTATATGTCTTAGCATGGGCCTGAATATGAATCATGGTTTCAAAATGCGGCTTTTTCCCCATGCCTAATTTATCCCATCCTGTGAGACGAACCTTAAAAGGTATTTCTGCTCTTTTTGCTATAAGGAATTTTTTTGCCTCAAATTGTATCCACGGCTCACGGGGGATAATTTGTATCCTGGCGTCGTAGCCAGTTTTATTTTCAATAACGAGTATCCCTTTATCTTCTTCCTTATATGCATTTTTGGATAAAGTAATATGAAAAACATCCTTTTTAACAACCCGAACCTCATAGGGTATTTTTACATCTTCATAAGTAATAAAAATATATCCAAAATCTTTCTTGGGTATTATTTTATCCACGAGGATTTCATATTGGAGAATCAATTTATCTTTTCTAAAATCTTCTTGGGTATAATGGGTTTTAGAGAACTGTATCCATTTGACATTGGTTTCTAATTGTATATCCATTAAGCCCCATCCATTTTTATGGAGCACGATACCTTTTTCAATATATTTTTCTCCCGTGGGAAAAATCTCTACTTTTCTAGCTTTATCTTGTACTGATAAGCTTGGCTTTCGTTTGCATCCTGTTAGTCTTAAAAAATATTCTAATGCCCAATCTTTATGGGGCGTCATGGAGAGCTGTTGATAGATTTTTTGAGACTCTAAATCATTATTCTGGAGCAGCCAATTTGAAAATAAAGGAGAAAAAAATACATCCTTTGCATTATTCCAATTTTCTTTAGCGTATTCTGAAAAATCTTTCATGTCGGAGATGGAGTGCTGTTCGTCAATGGTCAGGAGAGGTTTAGTAATACGAATGTGTACAGGGATTTCTTGTTCTCCTCCGTTAGATTCTATGAGCCAAACATCCTCATACTGCTTTCCCCACATCATTTCCTGAGTATCGATGCGGTATAGGATCACCTGCTCATTGCTTCTCCATTCCTCTGGGGTAAACTGAGCAGAGTCCTTTTTGGAGAAAATTCTCCCCTCCAACTGTCCTTCTCCGATATTATGGATTTTTATAGCTCCAGTATATATACTAAAAGCCGAAACTTCTATTTCTATCTCTTGTATAGAAGCAGAAAGTATTGGAGATGCTTCATTATAATATTCTTTTTTAACTTGATATCTACTCTTCTCCAATATAATCCCTCCGACTCTCCAAGATTGGCGCAAACTAATTTTCCATTTACTATTATATCCCAATCCATTGCAGTTTTCCATGATTAAAACAAATGTTCTTTACTATAATCCATTTTGATGTATAATAATATGAAACAAAAATCTATTCATAAAGAGGGGACAATCATGGAAAAATCTAAACATTACCAACATGGTGGAGACCTTGAAGCTATAGAAGAATACTACGGTATTCCCAGACATAAATTGATTGACTTTAGTTCTAATGTAAATCCTTTGGGCATTTCTCCAAAGGCAAAAAAAGAGCTGGCACAAAACCTGGATTTAATTTCAACTTATCCAGATCGTAAATATACCCAACTTCGCCAAAAGATTTCTAAATATACTGGTGCCGATTTTGAATCTATATTAGTAGGAAATGGCTCGACAGAACTTATTTCTCTTTTTATTACGCTGATTCATCCTAAAAAGTCTTTGATCATTGGTCCAACTTATTCAGAATATGAAAGAGAAATATTTCTAACCGGAGGGAAAGCAGAATACTATCCTTTAAAAGAAGAATTAAATTTTCAACTGGATATCAATCATCTTAAAACCTATTTATCCGATGATATCGATCTGCTGGTAATCTGTAATCCCAATAATCCTACCGGTTCTTTCATATCTCAGAAAGAGCTTGCTGTTATTTTGGATTTCTGTAGGTCAAAAAATATCTACGTTATGATTGATGAAACCTATATCGAATTTGTAGAAAATATGGATGAGGTAACGGCTGTTCCTTTATCAAAAACCTATGATAACCTAATCATTTTAAGAGGAATATCTAAATTCTTTTCCTCTCCCGGCCTTCGTTTTGGATATGGTATATGCGGCAATCCTGAACTCATTAAACGAATGGATGAAATTAAAAATCCATGGACCATTAATATATTGGCTTCATTTGGCGCAGGAATTATGTTAGAAGACGGGGAATATATTGGGGCAACTAAAGCGCTTATACATTCAGAAAGAAGCAAAATCTACAATACTCTTAAAGAGTGGAAAAACATAAAGGTTTATAAGCCCAGTGCAAATTTTGTTCTTTTTAAACTTCTAAGGGATGATATAACTTCTTCCATGATTTTCGAAAAATTGATTGCAAAGCATATGATTATACGAGATGCCAGCAGCTTTCCTTTCCTGGATTCAAGATATATGAGATTCTGCTTCCTGCTTCCTGAGCAGAATCAAAAACTTCTGGATGCCTTAAAAGACATTATTGAATAAAAGCAAAAAGTGAACATGGTGCCCGGCACCATGTTCACTTTTTATTTAAGGATTTCTCCTACAACTTTTTTCATTTCGTTCTTTTCGCATACTTTTGTATGAAGAACTGGACGTTTATCAATATCTTTAATTCCTTCTGGGATATCAATTTTAGTAAGTTCACTCATTTTTTCTATTAATTCAAAATCAGAGAAGGCTTCATATTTTTTATCTACTGCGCCCATAACACTGGTTGTAAATTTATAAGGGCTTGCTGTAGAAGCAATAACCGTCTTGGTAGTATCCTTTGTTTTATTGACATAATCCTTGTACACAGCATAAGCCACTGCAGTATGGGTATCTATGAGATAGCCTGTGCTTTCAAAAAGTTCTTTTATTCGGAGTAGGGTGTCCTCCTGAGACGCAAATCCTCCGTAGAAATCTGCCAATTTTTCTTTCATTGAAGGATCAATCTCATAATGTCCCTTTGCTTTAAGGTTGTCCATTAATTCTTTTGTTTTATTCGCATCTTCCCCTGCTATCTGATAGATAAGTCTTTCTAAATTGCTGGAGATCAAAATATCCATAGAGGGTGAAATCGTAAGAATAAATTCTCTGTCTTTATCGTATTTTCCTGTGTTGAAAAAGTCATACAATACCTTATTGTCATTGGAAGCACAAATAAGTTTGCCTATTGGCAGTCCCATTTGTTTTGCGTAGTATGCAGCCAGAATATTTCCGAAGTTTCCTGTAGGCACAACTACATTAACCTGTTCTCCAAGGGCTATATCATTATTCTCTGCCATTTGTAAATATGCATAGAAATAATAAACCACCTGGGGAACCAGACGTCCAATGTTTATGGAATTAGCCGATGAAAGCATATAATTGTTTTCATTTAAGTACTGATTAAATTCTTCGTCCCCAAAGATTTCTTTAACTCCGTTTTGGGCATCATCGAAATTACCTTTAATGCCTATTACATATGTATTTTCCCCCACCTGTGTAGTCATTTGGCGTTTTTGAACTTCACTGACACCATCCTGCGGGAAGAATACAATAATTCTTGTCCCCTCTACATCTGCAAAACCTTCCAGGGCAGCTTTTCCTGTATCTCCAGAGGTAGCTGTTAAAATTACAATTTCCTTTTCTATATTAAGCTTCTTTGCCGCTGTAGTCAATAAATGAGGCAGTATGGACAATGCCATATCTTTAAACGCCAAGGTAGGCCCATGAAATAATTCTAAAAAGTATACGCCGTCTTTATTCACTAAAGGAGCTATCTTAGAAGTATCAAACTTCTTATCGTATGCCTTGTCGATACACCCTTTTAATTCTTCTTCCGTAAAATCTGTCAAGAAATGCTTCATAATATGATAAGCCAATTCCTGATAGGTCATACCCTTTAATTCATCTAAGCTATTTTCTAATTTAGGCAGTGTTTCCGGAACAAATAATCCTCCATCTTTTGCAATGCCTTGAACAATTGCATAGGATGCAGAGATATCACTTTGTCCTCCTCTTGTACTTTTATATTTTAATAAATTCATTAGAAGTCCTCCTAAAAATAGTTATAAAAATTTGCTTAGATTATATCATAAAAATTGAAATAATATAACTTTTTTTTGAATTTCCTATGCAATCAAAAAACCACCCTTGCGGGTGGTATTAGGTGTAGCGATATATATTTAAATATATAATAATACTTAATTATTATAATTTAATTACATTCGCTGCTTGAGGTCCTCTAGCGCCTTCAACAACTTCGAATTCTACCGCTTGACCTTCTTCCAAAGTTTTGAAACCTTCTCCTTGGATAGCAGAGAAATGTACGAATACATCATCTTCTCCATCTACAGAAATAAAGCCAAATCCTTTCTCTGCGTTAAACCATTTTACTGTACCTTTTTTCATTTAAAATCCTCCAAAACATAAATATATTTGGCATATTGCCTATTCTAAGGTATCACACATTTGAAGTAATGTCAACGTAGTTGCGAAAAAAAATTTTAAATTTTTTATAATTGTGATACCTTTACTTATATTATTCCCTAGTAATAATTAATTATTCAATTCCTAAAAAATTTTTATTAGATATGCTTATTTTAGTTTATTTTTTAAATCTCTGCAACAAAATATAAAACTTATAAATTCTATATTTTTGAGAAAACTAAAAGTAATTTTAGAAATAAGGGTGATACAATGAGTTTATTGGAATCTGCATATGGCAATTTTCTTCGTATTTCCTTTGCTATGATTAATCCCTTGAAAAAATCTGTTATTAAAACCCAATGTCAAGTTCATAAATTTATTAATGCTGCTGCACTTAATATCTTAATGAATGACGGTTATATTAAGGAATATGCTCTATATAATGAATATCTGGATTCGATCAATGACGGTGCCGTATGGGCGGACCAGGATTTTAAAAGTACGGGGCATTTTTATAATCCCTATACAAAAAAAGGGCTCTATGGAAGAAAAAATGCACTGGACTTATCTGGTAAGTATTATAATAACGCAATTAATCTCTGGAATATCAACGAAAAAAATAAATCTATGTTTTATTTAGGTGCGGCGCTTCATATTTTACAGGACATGGTTATTCCCCAGCATGCAAATGTTAGACTTCTGGATAATCATAAACAATATGAGACTTTTGTAAAAAGAACCTATAAATATGTACAGGAATTTAAAGTGGAAACCGGTGCATATGTTTTAGATTCATTGGAAGAATATATTAGATTAAATGCCAGAACAGCAATAAAACTTTATAAAAAATTTAGAATCATAGAGGATGATGAACAAAGATTTTATCGCACGACAAGATGTATTCTTCCTCTGGCTGAGCGCACCACTGCAGGCTGCATGGTAACTTTTTATAAAACCATAATTCCTGATGAAAAAATTAATCGCTATGTGATTGAGCAAAATATAAAAAATATGAGATAACTCTTATATTCTTAGCATTACAAAAATAATTGGTAAAAAACGATGCTTTGCCACTGATTAAACTTATAGCCTATTTCTTTTAAAGCGCCTGCATACTTAAAATTGAATTTCTTATGAAGACGTATGCTGTCTTCATTTCCCTCTGTAATAACGGCTACCATGACATGGTATTTTAGCTCTGATGCAAGTTTTATGAGCTCCCCCAGCAGCGAACTTCCAATACCTTTGCCTCTAAAATCTTTATGAATATAGACAGAATGTTCTACGGAACTTTCATAGGCTCGCTTTGGTCGAAAGCTGGACAGACACCCATATCCAACAATCGTTCCATCATATTCCGCTACGATGATTGGATAGCGGTCATCGTGTTCTTGAAACCACTGCTTTCTGTCTTCTAAAGTTTTTTCTTCTAAATCAAATGTAGCGGTACTGTTAGAAATAGCATCATTATATATTTTTGTAATGGATTCGATATCCTTTGGCGTTGCTCTTCGTATGGAAATATTCATTATGATTCCTCCTGTAGCTCATTATAAATTATCATTATAAACTATAGAAAATGAATCGTAAATATCATTCGGATACAGAAAGGAATTCTAAAATGGATTTATTTGATTCATACAAAATAATAACTACGGATCAAAAAAACTTTGCCATTGTATATTTAAAGCCTTGTCTGTTAGAAATTCCTGACAAGGCTTTACTAGAGCAACTCGTTATTCAATATATCAAAGAAAAGGCTCCTCATATTCACAAAGTGGAAGTCATCTTAAAGCCTCTTCATATCCTGTCTATCACACTTTAGCTTCAATATCAAAGATCTCCGTATTCAAGCAAGCATTGACCTTCTCCCTATTCTCTAGCTTAGGAATGGAGCCTTCAAAAACCCATCTGTCCACACTTCTTGACGAAACTCCGACCATTTGTGCCAATTGAGGGATAGTCATCTTTCTTTCAAGCAGTATTTGATACAATTTTTTATTTTTTACTTCCCATGTTTTAAGACTGCGAATAATGACTTTTTCTTTTGGATGCAACAGTGCATACATTTTACAATATTCTCTACATGCATTACATTGAACATGTACCCCCTCAACGGGTTTCCCGCATCGCGTACATAATTTTTTCATCTTTCTTCTTTTTCTTAGTTCTCTCATAGCCTTTGCATTATCGTATTGACTCATTTTATTTCACCTCTCAAAGGTTTTTTCTATCATTATTCCCATTTTAAGAGGTTTCTAACGTTTTTATACTGATATTGATTTTTTAGAATAAATAGGCTATACTGATTCATGCAAACATTTACATATATTTAGGGGGTAACTATGAAAAAATTAAAAGAATTTTTAACCGCCAACCGTCATTTTTTTATCTTGCTTTATTATTTTGTTATTTTATTTGGTTATCAACTGTTAAATAAATATACTGTCCCCAAATATTACATGTACCATCCTATTGACCGTTATATTCCCTTTGTGCCCATTATGGTGGTCCCTTATGTATTTTGGTATATATTAATCACAGCTTCACTTATTTATTTAGGATTTACTTGTAAAAAAGATTTTTATAGACTTGCGTTGTTTATGTTTGGAGGAATGACTCTTTGCTACATCATATTTATCCTCTTCCCCAATGGACAAAATCTAAGGCCTGTGATCACCGAAACCAATATCTTTACGACAATCATCACTTTTATCTATACTTTAGATAATCCAACCAACTCAGCACCTAGTATGCATGTAATAGATACTATGGCGGTTTACATCGCCCTTAGAAAAAATGAGAAATTAAGCAAAATAAAAATATTACAAACCACTTCTGCCATTGTTACAATTCTAATCATTATGTCCACGGTAATGATAAAGCAACATTCCATCCTTGATGTTATGTACGGATTATTAATGAGTTTAGTACTATATATTATGATTTACCGCATTCCTTATCATAAGTTTAAATTTGCTGCTAAAAAAGAAGCCCAGCAACAAGTATAAAAAAAACCATCTGCTAAAGAAAAGCAGATGGTTTTTTTATACTGTTTCAGGTTCAGGATATTCTTCTCCAAAAGTATCTATGGTGATGGTCTTAATCTTTTGTTCTATCATGGGGCGATCAAAATAGTCTGTTTTAACATTGGCAATTTCATCAATGGTCTCAAAGCCTTCAAGGGTTTTTCCAAATGCTGCATACTGGCCGTCTAAATGGGGAGCATCTTCATGCATAATAAAGAATTGAGAACCGGCTGAATTAGGATTTTGAGCTCTGGCCATGGAAATAACACCTCTTGTATGTTTTAAAGGGTTATCAAAGCCATTGCTTTTAAATTCTCCTTTGATGCTGTATCCAGGTCCACCCATGCCACTTCCTTCCGGGTCCCCGCCTTGAATCATAAATCCTCTAATGACTCTATGAAAAATTAATCCGTCGTAGAATCCTTTTTTTGCTAAAGAAATAAAATTATTCACTGTATTCGGTGCAATATCAGGATACAACTCTAATTTAATTTGAAGACCATTTTCCATCGTAATTAAAGCTATGGGATTATTTTTCACAATCATTTTCCTTTCTTTTATGTACTTGTATTAGTATTGACATATCCCACTCATTTAAAACATATTTTATATTCTGCATAATTCCAAATTCTTTTTAATACATTCCTCAAAAAATTCTTCTGCCTTTTCCAGTTGAACAGAATAAATCTTATCATTATCGATTCTGACGGATACCGCTTTGGTACAATGTCCTAAACAAAAGGTGCCTTTAATGACAACTTCATCACTTAAATTATTTTTTTAACTAATGAATTCAAGGAACTAACAAGTTCATAAGCTCCTTTTGAATGACAATCGCTTCCAATACATACTTCAACTATAACCATAGTCACTCCTCTTTCTACAGTTTTATACACATTAAGTATATGATATGGCTATTTCTTTGTCAAACGAATAATAAAAGATTTTGTTGTTTGTTGTAACTCTTTGTCATATCAGGGCAGAAATTTTATAAAAAAAATATTGAGTATGCGCTTTTTTATGTTTATAATTATTCAGACAAGACAAAATAAGAATAAACGCTATATTCTATGGCAAAAGGAAAGGAGAAAAAATGGAAATTAAACCTATCAAGAAGTTAAAACTCTACGGATTTAACAATCTAACAAAGACCCTAAGTTTCAATATGTATGATATTTGTTATGCAAAGACGGAAGAAGACCGCAAAAATTATATCAAATATATTGACGAGCAGTATAATGCGGAACGTTTAACTAAGATACTTACGGACGTTGCACATATTATTGGGGCGAATATTTTAAATATTGCCCAGCAAGATTACGAACCCCAAGGGGCTAGCGTAACCATGTTGATTTCTGAGGGTCAGGTAGTTCCTCCGGATATGTCAGTAAAGAACGAATCTCCAGGTCCTCTACCCGAGGCGGTAGTTGCTCACCTGGACAAGAGTCATATTACAGTGCATACTTATCCGGAAAGTCATCCAGACGACGGTATTAGTACATTTCGTGCCGATATTGATGTATCAACTTGTGGCCATATTTCTCCGCTTAAAGCGTTAAATTATCTGATTCACAGTTTTGATTCTGATATTATGACGATTGATTATCGTGTGAGAGGTTTTACAAGAGATATCCATGGTAAGAAGCTCTTTATTGACCATAAAATAAACTCAATACAAAACTATATCTCACCCGATACAAGAAATCGATACCAAATGATAGATGTTAATGTGTACCAGGAAAACACTTTCCATACAAAAATGCTTCTTAGAGAATTTGATCTTAATAATTATCTCTTTGGAATTGAAAAGAAAGAATTGCTTCCTCGCGAAAAGCAGAAAATTATTCAAAAACTCAAAAAAGAGATGGCAGAAATTTTTTATGGAAGGAATATGCCTTCAATGAAAAAATAAATCAAAGCAGCAAAAACAGCTCCCCATGTGGGAGCTGTTTATTATTGATATACCTCTTCTTTTAATACTGCTACATAAGGAAGATTTCTATATCTTTCAGCATAATCTATCCCGTAGCCTACAATGAATGCGTCAGGGATTTCAAATCCTATGTAATCCACCTTTAAATCTACTTTTCTTCGTGCAGGCTTATCCAGCAGAGTACATATTTTTAAGGATTTCGGTTTTCTTCTAAGCAGGTTTTCTTTCAAATAATCCAGGGTAAGGCCTGTATCTATAATGTCTTCAACGATGAGTATATTTTTCCCTTCTATGCTGTACTCTAAATCTTTTAATACTTTAACGACACCGCTGCTTTCTGTGGATTGACCGTAGCTTGATACAACCATAAAATCAATAGAAAGAGGAATATCGATTTTTCGAATCAAATCCCCCATAAAGATATTAGAACCCTTTAGGATTCCTACTACCGTAAGATTTTCTCCAGAATAATCCTTTGAAATCTGTTGTCCTAATTCTTTTACTTTCTCTGCTATTTCTTCTTCAGTGAATAAAATTTCTTTAATATCGTTTTGCATCTTTATTCATACCTTTCTATAAATTTAATTTAAGCTGTGTATTAACCCCTTTGCCCAGTGCCGGCAATTCTTCAGCTCTTAAGTTCTCGAGATCCATATCAGCAAATTCATTAGGCGTAAGGACCGTTTTTAGAAAACTCTTTTTGGCCATTTTTATACTTTGTACACCTGCAGTTTGTCTTTGCTTGCCAACAGGTATCAAATGGGTGTTAATAAGGGCAGCTTTTTCATCATTTCTTATAAGCAGGATATCCATATCCTCCGTTATAGAAAGGATTCTAACACATCTAGAACGGCCGTAATACCCTCCAACAAGCTTTCGTCTGTATTGCTTCGTTTCGTAATATTTAAGAGGTATCTTGATGAGCTTGCCGTTTTCAAAGGCAATCAAAACAAATCCTGTATAGGTGTTGCCTTCGGAGATAAAAATAATGTTTTCGTCTTCCTCCATTTCTAATACGTTTGGAATATAGTCCCCCAAATTGCTTGCCTTAGAGTCTTCCAATTCGTAAGCTTTAATTCTGTATACATTTTGCTTGTCAGAAAATAAAAGGATATCTCCCCTATTATTTAGATCTATTTCTTGCAGGATTCTATCCCCATCTTTTATTGCATGGTTTGAGTTAGCTCTGTAAGATGCGAGGGAGATTTTTTTAATATATTGATGTTCCGTCAAAAATATTTTAACCCCATAGTCATCAATCAAATCTTCTTTAGAAATGGCAGTGATCTTCTCTTCTGCAATAATTTCAGTTTTTCTCGGTGCCCCATATTCCTTTTCAATTCTTTGAAGTTCTTTTTCGATGACTTTTTTTATTTTATGATCATCCTGAATGAGTTTTGAAAGACTGTCTATCTCTTTTCTTAAGGTATCGGCTTCTCCGATACGATTAAGTATATATTCTTTATTTAAATTTCTTAGTTTGATTTCTGCAATAAACTCTGCTTGTTTTTCGTCAATTTTAAAGCCTGCCATTAAATTCGGAATCACTTCTTTTTCTTTTTCTGTATCTCTAATGATTTTAATTGCTTTATCAATATCCAGCAGGATTTGTTCAAGTCCCAAAAGCAGGTGTAATTTTTCAGACTTTCTTTCTATTTCAAATTGTGACTTGTTGCGTATGCAAGAGATTCTGAATTTAATCCATTCGGATAAAATTTCTTTAATACCCATCACTCTCGGATGCCCGTCAATCAGGATATTAAAATTGCAATTAAAACTATCTTCTAAAGGCGTTAGGGTGTAAAGCTTCTTCATAAGTTCATCAGGATCGGTATTTCTTTTTAAATCCAGGGTTAATTTGAGTCCACCTAAATCTGTTTCATCCCTGATATCGCTTATTTCTTTGATTTTTCCTGCTTTGATCAAATCAACCAGCTTGTCAATAATAGCTTCAACCGTAGTGGTATAGGGAATCTGAGTAATCTCAATATAATTATTTTTTTCATCATACTGGTATACCGCACGAATTTTGAAACTGCCCCTCCCGGTTTCATATATGTTTCTCATTTCCTCTTCATTGTAGATGATTTTCCCTCCAGTAGGAAAATCCGGAGCCTTTAAGTATTTATGGATATCGGCTTGGTCGTTTTTAAGACATTCTATCGTGGCTTTGCATACCTCTTTTAAGTTAAAAGAGCATATATTATTTGCCATCCCTACGGCAATACCTTGGTTGGGATTAACCAATATATTAGGAAATGTTGTGGGCAAAAGCATTGGTTCCTTCATGGTTCCATCATAGTTATCAACAAATTCCACAGTATTTTTATCAATATCCGCAAAGAGTTCTTTGCATATAGGAGCCAGTTTCGCTTCTGTATATCTGGGCGCTGCATAGGCCATATCTCTGGAATACTGCTTACCAAAGTTCCCCTTAGAATCTATGAACGGAACTAAAAGGGTTTCTGCCCCAACGGTTAAACGCACCATGGTTTCATAAATTGCCTGGTCACCATGAGGATTAAGCCTCATGGTTTGTCCAACGATATTGGCTGATTTGGTTCTTGCTCCCTGAAGGAGCCCCATCTTATACATGGTATATAAAAGCTTTCTATGGGCCGGTTTAAAACCGTCTATCTCGGGAATCGCCCTGGATACGATGACACTCATGGCATAGGGCATATAATTTTGTTTTAATGTATCGGTAATCTTTTGTATAGAAGTTAAAGTTTCCCCCATTGTTTTGCTCCTTTGTATTTCTAATGTCCAAAAAATTGTGATGAGAGTTTTTCTTATTCAATAAAGGTTTATATAACGTCCATATGATCTAAATAAAGATGACCAAATTCAGAAATATAATTTTTTCTTTCCGTTAAACGATCTCCTAACAGCATTTCAAAGATTTCCTTCGTTAATTCTATATCATCCGGAAGGATTTGGATTAATCTCCTTGTCTCCGGATTCATGGTTGTCTCCCACATCATATCAGGGTCATTTTCACCAAGACCTTTTGAACGCTGGATGGTATAGTGCCCTTTTATATGAGATAAAATACGATTTTTTTCTGACTCATTATATGCAAACCAGGTCTTTTTCTTCGTTCTGATTTCATATAAGGGCGTTTCTGCAATATAGACTTTACCCTTTTCAATTAATGTGGGCACCAATCTATACAGCATGGTTAAAATCAATGTACGGATCTGATATCCATCCACATCTGCGTCGGTACATATAATGATTTTATCCCATCTAAGTTTGTTTAGGTCAAAGGTATGAAGGTCTTTGGTATGTTTGTTGTGAAGTTCTACACCGCAGCCCAGGACTTTTAAGAGATCAGTTATGATTTCACTTTTAAATATTTTATGGTCGTCTGCTTTTAAACAGTTTAATATTTTACCTCTAACGGGCATAATCGCCTGGAATTCCGCATTTCTTCCCATCTTACAAGAACCCAGGGCAGAATCTCCTTCAACAATATACAATTCTCTCTTTGAAACATCCTTAGTTCTGCAATCCACGAATTTTTTTACTCGATTGACAACATCGATTTTGCCTCCTAATTGCTTTTTGATGTCAATGCGAGTTTTTTCTGCCTTTTCGCGGCTTCTTTTATTAATGAGCACCTGATTTGCAATTTTTTCAGCTTCGTCTTTGTTTTCTATAAAGTAAACTTCCAGCTGTTTCTTCAGGAAAGCGGTCATGGCTTCTTGAATAAAAATATTGGTAATCGCTTTCTTCGTTTGATTTTCATAACTCGTAATCGTAGAAAAAGAATTGCTTACTAAAATCAGACTGTCCTGAACATCCGTAAAAGTAATCTTCTTTTCGCTCTTATTATATTTATTTTCTGATTTTAAGTATTGGTCAATGGCATATACAAAGGCACTTTTTACAGCCTTATCCGGTGCACCGCCGTACTCTAAGAAACTGGAGTTATGAAAATACTCCAACAGATTAATTTCATTGCTGAAGCAAAAGCCAATCTGCATTTTTACTTTATACTCAGGTTTATCCTCTCTGTCTCTTCCCGTTGTTTCGGTTTCAAAAAATTGAATGGAGGAAAAGTTTTTATCCTGGCTGATTTCTTTGATATAATCTATGATTCCGTTTTCATAGCGATATTCATAAGTTTTAGCTTCAAATTCATCCCTGAATACAAAAGTTAACCCTGCATTCACCACTGCTTGCTTATTTAAAGTTTCTTGAAAATAAGTAATCGGTATACGAATATCCGTGAAAACTTCTATATCCGGCTTCCATTTTATAATGGTTCCTGTATAGCCTGGATCGCATTTTTCCTTTTTCATGCCTCCGATATTATTGCCCTTTTCAAAATGCAAATCATATCTGAAGCCATCCCGATATACAGTGACATCCATATATTCTGAACTATATTGAGTGGCACAGCTTCCAAGGCCATTTAATCCTAAGCTAAATTCATAGTTTTCACCAGTATTGTTGTCATATTTTCCCCCAGCATAAAGTTCACAAAAAACCAATTCCCAATTGTATCTTTGTTCTTTCTCATTATAATCTAAGGGGATTCCCCTGCCATAATCTCGAACCATAATAGAGTGGTCTTTAAATAATGTGACCTCTATTCTATTTCCAAAACCTTCCCTTGCTTCATCAATGGAATTGGCGAGTATTTCAAAAAATGCATGCTGACATCCGCTTAGTCCGTCAGAACCAAATATAACACTGGGTCTTAACCTAACACGGTCAGCTCCTTTTAATAATGATATACTATCGTTCCCATATCCGTTTTCTTTTTTATGTTTTGGCATAAGTAAAGCTCCTCTATATTCTTTTCTCTCATTAGAGTAACGGCAACAAACGTTCGTGTCAAGTCCAATTAGTATTTATAAATATTTAACTCTATGGTATAGTAAAGACATACAATTGATTCTTGAGGATGGTTACAATGGAAAAACTAACAGGAGTGTTTAAGGCATATAAAAAAAATGGAGAAGCGTATTACCGCTCATCCATTACTTATAAAAACAAACATATTAGTTTAGGAAGTTTTGATACTCCCGAGTTAGCCCATAAGGCTTATTTAGAAGCATATGAAGTATTGTTTAATAAAACCTCAACCCTTTCAAGTTATTCTAAGGATCATATGCTTTCTTTTGAAAAATGGGTCATTATCCATAATTTTAGGGATAATGGGTATTATTTCGGTAATCCCATTTATCTCCATAAATATTATTTTTCTTATTATTTAGATCCTCATACAGAGCTTAAATTTGATGCAGATGATTTATTTTATTATGCGTCTCATAAAATTCACAGAAAAAATGGGTACTTTTTTGTAAATGACTACGGGGTTCAGCAGAATATATTAAACCGCTACGGTATTAGAAACTTTGCTGTTAAGGGCAGGGATTATCGCTTTAAAAACGGAGACTATCACGATTTCAGGCATTATAATATAGAAGTAATCAATCCCTATCATGGGGTATGCAAAGAATTCAGAAAAAACAAATTGGTTTATGTAACCAGAATTAATATATATGGCACCTGGACCGTAGGGGTTTACTCTTCTCCTATAAAAGCTGCTATTGCCTATAATAAAGCCGTGGATTTCGTAGTATCTAATGGAATCAGTTCAAAAAATTATGTTAAAAATTATATTGAAGAATTAGACTCTACACAGTATCAAGAAATTTATGCAGCTATAAAAATTTCTAAGAAACTTAGAAGTCTTGCCAGAGATAAATCTAATTAATCCATACGGTTGTATGTCTTGGAATGGTATCATAAAACCATTTACTGTTTTCAAGGGAAAATCTTATACACCCATGGGACGCCCTTTTACCTAAAACATTATTTTCTAAAATGTAAGTGCCGGTTACATCCATAATTACAGAATGGTATAAATAATCTCCCCAAATCTGAACCCAATTTTTGCACATATACCCTTTTCCAAAATATGCTCCCCGTTCTTTGATGGTAAAGAAGCCTCTTGGAGTCGGAGTAATGTTGCGTCCCGTAGAACAAAGCATGCTGCGGACAAGTTTCCATCTACCGTTTTCTTTTTTAAATACATGGGTGATTTGTCTGTCTAAATCTGTCCATACGAAATAATTGGTCTGACTTGTAAAGCCTTTTTTGTTCACAAAAGCTTCCAGCTGTTCTTTAGTCATTTGATTTTTATTGGTCGGAGGATCCGGCGGAATGGAAACGGAACCCCAAGGTATTCTTCCTGTTTTTCCTGTAGATACACTTTTGCATTGATACCAGCTTCCGTCTTCGCCATATAATATCTCCACTTTTTCTCCTTTATTAAAGCCTCCGGCTGCCCTTTTCATTGTGCCGATAATAATTGAAGGCTTTACTAAAGAAAACAAATACTCATCCGAATCCTTTGAAACACCGCATACATAGTCAATGATTCTTTGTGATTTATAATAGTTGATATCATTTTCGTACAAACGATTTTCTATTAAATTTGTCTTTTTAATGATTGTTCCAAAGTAAATTTTCTTCTCGTAGGATTCATACTTTTCTAAATGAATGGTTTCATAGCCATTCCTGGGAATTCCATAGAAAACGTCTGCCTCGGTACTGAAAGCTTTATTTTTTTCATCATACCAAAGATGAACGACTTCCACATCAATAGCCGTATCATAATAATTATATACTTTATTTCCCAACAGCTTGATATTCAATCCGTCTTTAAACACATCATTGTTTAAAGTCACATTTACTTCTTTTCGTTCTCCGTTCCAAACCACATTTCCAAACGGAGATAAATCATTAATATATATGATTGAAGAATTGTCTACACTATAACAGGGAATTCTTCTATTGCCTGCGTAGACAGATATATTCGTATAAACAACTTCTTTATTGATTAAACTCTCTTCTTTTTTCTTTATTTCTCCTGAATCTATTCCTGTTATGTTCTTGTCAACAGCCCTATGTACAAAAATTGCTTTAAGCCCATCATTCCACTCTAAATTAAATCCGTAGTTTTTTAAATCGGATAAAAGAACCACAGTAGAATTATTATATGTGAAAGATGGAATCTCATAACCATTTATAAAGGTTTTACCTTTACTTTTTTCTAAAATGCCCATAAATGTTCCAGTTTCTATTTTCTTCGCGGCACTTTTATATGTACTCATGGATAAGAGTTTTTTGATCTTTTCTGCTTTCTCATTGCCCGATTGAGCTTTCATTTTTTCTTTAAAATCTTTGGGATTTTCTTTATAGCTTTTTAGGTTCTCTATAATCTTTTCGAACTCATCTCTTTTTACTGTACTGTTGGGTGAAAAGCTTGATGCAGTAATACCATCCATTAAATATTCTGCATAAGCTGCTTTTATGTACTCCTCGTTCAATTGACCTTTAATATCATTAAAAAGGGGATCTTTAGAATAAATCGGCTGGATATTAAGTACATTGCAAATAATTCTCGCTAAATTTCCTCTTGTAAGGAGTTGATCCTTATTTCTATCGGGAATACCTTTTAAAAATCCTTGATTTTCCCCATATAGGATATACTCATCATTTAAAGGCATTTTTATTTCATTGGGATTATACATTTTAAAAAGTTCTTTAATACATTCTTCTAAAGTAATTTCTATTCTTTTGGTTTCTTCTATCGTTTCTTCTTTCACAGTCTCTTCTTCAATATTATTTTCTTGAATATTTTCTGATTCTTCTTTATCATCTACTTCTATTTCTTTTTCGAAGGCTTCTTCTTGTCCAAAACTTTCTTCTTCGCCCACTTCTTCATTAATCTCTTCGGTAAGAGATGTATTCGTCTCATCTGCATATACAAAAATAGTATTGAACCCGATGAATGATACTAGGATGATTGCCAGTATAAAGAATGTCTTATAAAACCGAAACAAAAGTAAGTTTTTTGTTTCCATTCCCAGTCCTCCTATAAGTTTATTAATGTAAATTACAAATATAATACCAATTATTGTAAATTATTTCAAGCGATTTTTTACAATTGTTTTGAAAGAAATACATAAAATATATGTTAGATCATTGAATTTAAAAAACAAAACTGCTATACTACTGTTCATGAGGCTTATTCAAAACTACGAATGAAGATGGAGGTCTAAATAATGAATGAAAACAACGGTAAAAGATTTATTTGGTTATTTGTAGGATTATTTATAATATTATCTGGTTTTGCTGGATACAATCACGCTTCTGGCAAAGTAAACAATAAATCCAGTGTTTCTTTAGATAAAATGATCAAGTCTATCGTTGAAAGTGATGCTGTGATTTCTGATATTCCTGATCAAATGTTTCCTGATGAAAGCATGGTTCCAGAAGGATTTATTCCTTATTTGAGAATAGAAAAGGAACGGGCTGCATCTCAAAAATTAGTGGGTGATCTTATTTATGTTTATGTTCCGAGCACAGGCATCTCTTCTCTATACTATTATATAAACAACAGCACTATACCTCTTTATCATTCTAATGAAGGCATTCAATTTTCCGATGAGACTTTTGCTCCTTTTTTGGAAAAAGTAGAACAAACATATGCACAAACTCTATAACAAGAACTGTTCTATAGCATTTTAAAGTGATTCCTATGATAACCGCTCGAATTGGTCGAGCGGTTTTATACTATAATATTATAGATACTTTTGTTGAGGTGCGAAAATGGAAATACAACTTGAGATCATAAAATATATTCAAGCTTTTCGTTCTGATTTTCTGGATCAGTTTTTTGAACTGATTACTCTAACCGGGGAAGAAATTTTTTTAGTGCTTATTTTTAGTTTTATATATTGCTGTATTAATAAAGACTTCGGTTATAGACTGGGATTTTTCTTACTGAGTAATGTTATCTTTAATTCAGGGTTAAAAAGCTTTTTTCATACAACACGACCAATAGGAGAATCAGGAATTACTTCGATCCGTGTAGAAACTGCCACAGGCTATTCTTTCCCCAGCGGTCATACTCAATCTGCTTCAGGTTTTTGGATGATGATTATGAATTATATCCATAAAAGGTGGATGTATATATTGGGGACCCTAATGATTATTCTTGTAGGATTGTCGAGATTATATCTGGGCGTTCATTGGCCGATCGATGTGTTTGGAGGTATTGTTTTCTCTTTAATATGGTTTGTTGTTCTAAATGCAGCAATGAACTATGCTGAGAAGGCCCATAAGTCTTTAATCTTTATTCTTATTTTTATACCTTTGGCCCTGATCATTATTTGGGTTCGCGGTGAAAATGAAATCAAAATGTTTGGCTGCATAATAGGATTATTTTTTGGCTATTTAATAGAAACTAAATACATAAACTTTAAAATTCAAGGGAGTTTTATAAGAAGAATCCTTCATTGGATGTTAGGTATTATCATTTTAGTACTTATAAAATATGGACTTAAGGCTATTTTGCCTTCTAATAATCTTTCCTACTTCCTACAATATGCATTGATTTGTTTATGGGTTATTGCAGGAATTCCTTTTTTCTTTATGAACCGTTTACAAAAAAACAACTAATGATTTGAGGAGTTATACAAATGTATTTTATAATATTCGACCTGGAATTTAATCAAGGCTATGATTTCAAAAAGACGGGAAAGCCTGTGAGTAATCCTAAATGCCCCTTTGAAATCGTAGAAATCGGAGCTGTCAAGTTAAATGAGTCGCTGGAAGCGGTAGAATGTTTTCATTCCTTAATTAAACCTAAAATCTACAAGCGTCTGCATCCTTTCGTTAAGGATATGACCAAGATTTCTAATGAGGACTTAAGTCATGCTCCAAGTTTTTCTGAAGTGTATAAAAACTTTTTAAAGTTTATAGACAGTGAATATGATGTTTTCTGTGTATGGGGTACTGTGGATTTAAAAGAATTATACAGAAATGCCTTATATCATCGTCTTCATAAAAAACGGCTGCCTCAAAGATATATAGATATTCAATCCATAGCTGCTTCCCATTTAAATAATCCTAACGGAAGCAGTATAGGGCTAAGAAATGCCGTGGAAATGCTAAATATTCCACTGGATAACGAGTTCCATAATGCCCTTTTTGATGCCACATACACTGCTGAAATATTTAAACGATTATATTCTAAAGATATTAAGCCTGAAACATATAACTACTCAACGCTCTCTGCTGCAAAAAAATCGGTTCAACCTAAAACTAAGAAACGCTTAGACAAAAGAAGTTTATTTCTTCAATTTGAAAAAATGTTTAATCGTAAGCTCAGTTCTGAAGAAAAGGAAATGATTAAGCTAGCCTATAAAATGGGCCAGACAAATCAATTTATGATAGAAGATAACAATAAATATCCACCAGCTTAGCTGGTGGTATTTCTCTAGCCCTATAAGGGCATGATACCTGCTGTGCCTTAAGGCACCCTTTGGTTCCGCCAGCTGCATAAAGTTCTCTACTTGCTACCCTTAAAAGGGTCCATGTATTCTTTTAGACTTATTTGATCTGACATCATATCTTCGTGTAATTGATTTTTTATATATTGTTCTATTGCCTTTT
>JAAYPH010000245.1 GCA_012519955.1 Candidatus Epulonipiscium sp. | reverse complement strand
TTCATATCTGACCCCGATAAAAGATGAACTTTGTCAGGATTGTCAGCAAAGATATCTGGTCAACCCTTTGCGGGTCCTGGATTGTAAAAACAGATCCTGCCAGGAGGCTATAAAAGGATATCCGCTTCTAGCTGACAGTTTATGCTCTGATTGCACCGGGCATTATCAGCAGGTCCGGGCAGCACTGGCAGCCAATGGGATAGAGTTCATTCATGATGATAATCTGGTCAGGGGGCTGGATTATTATACCAACACCGCTTTTGAAGTTCATGTCCCCAGCCTGGGAGCCCAGAGTGCCATTGGGGGCGGAGGCCGATATAATGGTCTGGTTAAAGTGTGCGGCGGGCCCGATGTGCCGGGGACCGGTTTTGCCCTGGGGCTGGAAAGGATGCTGCTGGCAGTCGAACAGCAGCAAAAAACAGTGCCAGTTGATGCTTTTGTCATCATTATGGAAAACAGGTTCATGGCTCAGGCATTGCAGCTGACAACGGAGATCAGACGGGCCGGGATCAGTGCGGATATGGACTACAACAACCGCAGTCCCCGGGCGCAAATGAAATATGCTGATAAAATCAAAGCCCGGTTGGTAATAATGATCGGGGAAGAAGAAATAAACCAAGGCTATTATTCAGTACGCGATATGCGCAGCAGTGAACAGTACCAGGTGGACAGGGAATCCCTCACAGCAAATCTTCCCGGTATCCTGTTTAAAAAGGAGGAGGAGCAAGGTTAATGCAAAGGACACATAATGCCAGTGAACTAAATACAGAAAGTGTTGGACAAAGGGTCAAATTATGCGGTTGGATAAATACCCGCCGGGATCACGGGGGCTTGATTTTTATCGATCTGCGGGATCGTTCCGGCCTGATTCAAATCGTTTTCAGTCCGGAAGTGGACGAGGAATCCTTCCATCTGGCGGAAAAGGTCCGCAGCGAATATGTGATAGCAGTATCCGGGAAAGTGGCAGCCAGAACCCCGGCCACTATAAACCCCAATTTGCCCACTGGAGATATAGAAGTATTCATCGATCAAATGGAGGTCTTGAGCCCGGCGAAAACACCCCCCTTTTATATTGAAGATGGGGTAGAAGCCGATGAAAATCTGAGATTGAAGCATCGCTATCTTGATTTGCGCCGGCCGGAGATGTTGAGAAACATGATGCTGAGGCATAAAGTGGTCAAAGCCATCCGTGACTTCTTGGATGGGCATGGTTTTATGGAAATAGAGACCCCGCTGCTAACCAGAAGCACTCCGGAAGGAGCCCGGGACTACCTGGTGCCCAGCCGGGTCCATCCCGGTGAGTTCTATGCCCTGCCGCAATCGCCGCAGATATTCAAACAAATACTGATGGTGGCCGGGATGGAAAAATATTTTCAAATAGCCCGCTGCTTCCGGGACGAAGACCTTAGGGCGGACCGGCAGCCGGAGTTTACCCAGCTGGATATGGAAATGTCCTTTATTGAGGAAGAAGATGTCTTTACCCTGGTGGAAGAGATGATGGCAGTTCTGTTTAAAGTGGGTATGGACCGCGATATTGAAACTGGTTTTATCCGCCTCAGCTATGAGGAAGCCATGCAAAGATTTGGCTCTGACAAGCCGGATCTGCGTTTTGGACTGGAAATCGAAGACCTGACTGAACTGGTGAAAGATGTTGATTTCAAGGTTTTCTCCGCGGCCATTGAGGCTGGCGGGGCAGTAAGAGCGATAAATGTTAAAAAGGGAGCCCCATTTACCCGCCGGGAGATCGATGATTTAGGCAAAATAGCGGTTGACAACGGAGCAAAAGGCATGGCCTGGATCATAGTGGCGGAAGATGAGCTGCGCTCTCCCATCACCAAATTCTTTACCGATAAGCAGATGGGAGCCATCCTGGAGCGGTTAAAAGCAGAAAAAGGAGATCTCCTGCTGTTTTGTGCCGACCAGCCAGCC
>JAAYPH010000195.1 GCA_012519955.1 Candidatus Epulonipiscium sp. | reverse complement strand
TTGAATTAAATCCTTAAATGCATCCTTAAGATAAGAATAAATTTCACCGACATTTTCAAAATGATTCTCTTTAATAATTTCCTTCAAAACTTCTTTAGGAATAGCACTCATAAAAAATCTCCTCCTTAGCTTTTATTTTAATTCTTGCCAAGAAAGAGATTGTTTGTTCAAAAAACATAAAATTTATTACAGACTCAATTTACTTGCCGAATTCAAGTTCAATTTATTTCTAAATTCTTTAGGAGATATGCCTACAAGTTTTTTGAAAATAACACTAAAATATCTTTGATCCTTATAACCTACCATATTTGCAATTTCATGAATCTTTACATCGGATTCCTGCAAAAGCTTACAAGCTTTCTTGACACGATAGTAAGTGAGATAATCTAAAAAAGTTTGTCCTACATTGGCCTTGAACACTCGGCTCAGATAACTTTCGCTGATAAAAAGGCTGTCTGCAGCCGACTTCAGACTGATATCCTTCTGATAATTTTCTTTGATGTATTTGATTGCTTTTGCAGTATAATCATTGTCATCTTCATGCTCCGGAATGATGTACTCTTTAAAAAGCATCACCCGGCTGTCCGTTAAATCATCCATCTTGTTTTGGATTTTATCAAGAGTTTTTTTATTCTGAACTTCCTGACACGTATGGCTTAAGGCATTATATAAATCTTCATCATCTATTGGTTTCACCAGAAAATCTCTTACACCCAGTTTTAATGCCTGCCTTGCATACTCAAATTCACTATATCCGGAAATGATAATAAATTCCGATTTACATCCTTCTGCTTTTAAAGCTTCTATCATTTTAATGCCGTCTAAACCGGGCATACGAACATCCGTAATAACGATATCAGGATTCATATTCCTGATTACTTCAATGCCCTCCATGCCATTAGACGCCTCTCCTACGACTTCACAGTTAAATCGATGCCAGTCCGTTGTAAGTATAAGTCCTTTTTTGACCAGCATTTCATCTTCTACGACTACTACTTTTATCATGATGCAGTGCCTCCTCTTTCTCCTTCGTTCACTTGTTTAAAAGGCATTGTAATCCGTGTAGTAGTTCCTACATTTTCCTTGCTTTTGATATCAAGGCCGTATTCCTGACCATAATAAAGCTTGATACGTTTATCAACATTTTTAATGCCTATACTTTCTTTATGATCGTCCCCTTCATAATCTGCTTGTTTCAATTTACCAAGGTCCTCTTCATTAATGCCTATTCCATCATCAATAATCTCAAAAATAATTGTATCTTCTTCTTTTGTTCCCTTAATAACCAATTTTGCGTTTCCGATTTTATTTTCTATACCATGAATAATAGCGTTCTCCACCAAGGGCTGAATAATAAATTTTGGAACCACGCAGTCCATAATATCCTCATCAACGCGAATATCCACTTCAAATTTATCTCCATAGCGAATTTTTTGTATGGACAAATAACTTTTTACAAGATTAATTTCTTCACGAATGGGGATCGTATCATCCTGATTATTGATGCTGTTTTTTAATAAACGTCCCAGTTGAGATACCATAATGACAATATCCTCTACCCCGTTAAGTTTTGCTAACCATTTAATAGAATCCAATGTATTGTATAAAAAGTGGGGGTTAATCTGAGCATGAAGGGCTTTAATTTCCGATAACCTTAAACGATTCTGCTTTTCCAGGTTGGTTTCATACAAAATATTCAGCCTATCAAGGGTCATATTAAAATGATCCGCAATGAAACCAAATTCATCATCTTTTTGAATTGGCACACGGGCAGTAGTATCTCCTTGCTGCACTTTTTTCATAACCTCCACAATTTGATTAAGCGGACGGGTAAGGGCACGGACAATGACCGGTGAAAGTCCTAGACACAGCAGTATCGCAACGGTTGCTACAATGAGCGTAGTAATTGCAATATAGTTATTATTCATAACTACAAGATCTACCCCTACAGATGAAATAATGATAAAAGGAATATCGCCTTTCATCTCCTTCCAGGTAACCAGGCGCTTTGGTTTTTCTAAATCAAAAGATTTAGTAGATCTTGACAATAGCAAAAGATTTCTTAAATCGGAATTTAAAAATTTATCGTTTGTATTAAAGATATCATCATATAAAATGTAATAGTTTTTATCTATGACCGTATAGGATACCGACTGCATCATACCGGATGAGGTAAAAATAGTTCGAAAAACCTCTTCGGGTATATCAATCATACAATATCCAATAATCTTCCCATCTTTTTTAATATTATGGGCTATGGTCATACAATAGGTTTTGCCAAATGGTGATATAAAATGATTAGGATATACGATCATTCCTTCACTTCTATTGAGTGCACGAAAAATACCCCAATCTGGATGATCTTGTACATCGTAAATATCCGGCAAAAATGAAGTACTCAGATTAAAGGTACCATCTGCTTTTACCACATGCATCGTAACACTTGCAGATTTACCCGCCAGCAGTATATACATCTTTTGATATAATGTAGTATGCTTCTCTTCTAAGATTTCATCGGAACTAAGTATTCCGATCACTTCGTCATCTAAGGAGAAATAGGATATGGCCATTTCATATTCTTTAATAGTCTGCTCCAAGTTCGCTATAGAATTTTCCAGTATGGTATTGGACTGACGTTTTAAATCCACCATGAAATTTTGAAAAGAAAAAGTATACGCCAGGATGCTGAATGAAAGAACAGGAACAATACTAATCACCGCAAAACAAATATAAAGCTTTGCAAAAAAACTGAGATGTACTTTTTGTTTAAGTTCTTTCATTTTTCTCATCCTGA
>JAAYPH010000016.1 GCA_012519955.1 Candidatus Epulonipiscium sp. | reverse complement strand
TAATTCGTAGTTTACTCCTTTCTGTGGATTATTTTGACGAATTATTTATCGGATTGGGGTAAACTATTTTTTATACCCTTTTCTAATCCTTTGATTTCAAGGGTTAGAAATTATGAAATTAACTCACTTGGTTAATTAATTCAAAGGGTATATTATTATTCTCATTTTTTTCTATTTGAATTAAGTCAAAAATACTCAACCCTAAATCCAAGACTTTTGTTTCTTCATCTAATTCAAATCTACTTACAAATAGATTATTTAGAGATGGCCTGTTCAATTCCTCCCAGACAATAAATAATGATTGTCCCAGATACAAACATGGAACACCAGGTATGCTAAATCTTTGTGCCTTAACAATTTCTCTTTTGTCAAAAGGTATATGTAACATATATTCTCTATCCAAAGTTTTTGACCAGTCTTCTACTATACCTTTATATAGGTATTTATTAACATTTTCATAAATATTGATACTATTATCAAATTTCATATCATGTATATATAAGTCATCTTTATATTGATATACAATCTGATTCATAATTTCTGAAGATTTATATAAATTTCCATCGTAGTAATTTATAAAGCATTTTTTTATCCCTTGATATAGTAAAGTAGCCTTTTCTGCTATGTCCACATCTAATTCTCTAATTGTTCTGCAATAATCTTGTAATTTATTACTCATGCTTGTGAAAACATCTTTATCTTTATCAACTGAAATTTTAATTTGATATTCTTTTAATTTTTCTATTATTTCATGTAAAGTCATTTGTTTTTACCCCCAATATGTTTACTTAAGGTTTTTATCGTTGGACCTGTAATTAAAATAATACAAGTTCATAAATAATAGATGTATATTTCACTGAAGATGCAGGATTATTTAATCATAATATATAAAATTAATTCTATAAATATTTTTGAATCCCTTCATTTATAAATGATATATACCTATGATATAAAGACATGCAAAAAGGTAGCACCATTTGCTACCCATAAATACTAAATTCGTTCCAATCCAGTTTAAGAAGCACAATATTATAAATGCACATTAACATAACCATAATTTATAAAAGTATATTTTCATCATACCCCATATCAATCAATATTCCTCTAACCCGTTCATTTATTGATTCAATGTATCTCTCATTTATCCCTGCCTTTCTGAATAACCTGGATTTCATAATTGGCACACCCTCTTTTTCTAACTCTTTAATCGCCAATTTAATTCTCCGTATTTGAAAATCATCAATCGTTTCTATCACTGAACTTAAATAATCCTTTGTCTTCGGTAATTTATCAAGATGTTTTTCCAGTAATGCCAGCTTTCCAATCTTTTTCCCAACCCGACTAATTGTAATCCTTTCAGGCTTTGAAGAGGATTCCAGCATTGAAAAGACTGTTGCTTGTACCAACCTTAAAATCTCTTCATCTCTTTTATTCCAATCAATTCTATTATTAATAGGAGGTTTAGCCACAACACCAGGTGAATTTTCATTAAGCCAATCTCTATCATTTCTATAGAGCCAGGTGTAAAGAGCCTTATTCATTTTTCTTAACTCTGTCTTAGATTTTTCAGGAAACTGCTTCATTAACTTTATCCATTCTTCACGATGATTGGCATGATTTACAGCAGGTTCTTCCTTATAATTATCGTAAGTATACACCTCTATATCTTCAGTCCTACTTTCCCAATATACCTTTAATCCCAGTCTCTTGGCATATTTCTTCACTGTATTAGCATCCACATTAAGTCGTCTTGCAGTTTCATTTAAACTCAACTTTTCATCTACCAGCTCTTTAAGCTTGTTCTCCCATACCTGCCCAAACCGTTTTATTCTTCCTATTTTATACCTATCATCATCGCTTGTATCAGGTCCCCTTCTCGCAAATACAAATCCACAAGAGCAAGTAAATGTACCAATAGGACTTTTCACATCAGCTCCATATGTAACTTTCAAATCTGTAACTACAGGCTGTAAGTAATGTTCTGCACCTGCATTTAAACAAGGCCATGGACCTTCACCAAATGGCTTGTACTCCAGCTCTTTGTAAAATACTTCTCCCAGCGTAAGTCCTAAATAGCGTATCATTAGTAAATGCCTTATTGGATGAAAAGTCTTTCTATGCTTCCGAATTATCATAAATAGCCAATTTGATTCATCATCTCTATTTACGGTCGATTGAACAATATCTAAAAATTCATCTCCATAATATGATACAAAGTCATCAATAAGCTCCTTCTGTCTTAAATTTCCATTAATATTAGCCATGCCATATTCCATTAGCTTGTTAATATATTGGTGATAAAACCAATCCATAGGTTTAGGCGAAAATTTCTGATTGAGTAAACATTGGGCATCATTTGACAGTATCCATAGTTTCTCCAAAATAGCATCCAAATCTTTTAATGCTGTTTCATTTATAACGTCATTGTTCATATATTTCAATAATGTTATAACACTAACCTCTTTGTCTACATCAGGAATTTTACTTTCATTAACCCTGCAATTTTCTTCGTTGGCAGGTATGTATTCATGCTTATTTTGAGAATGTACTAAAACCTTGCTATCCAGCAATAATACTTTATGTTTTGGGCATACCATGACCCCTGGGATTTGGTGTACTCTATGCCAGTAAAACTCCCCGTATTTTTCCCTATCTTCTTTTAAACATTCAGGACAAAACTGTAGGTATTGCTTACTGGATATAGAACTTGCCATAATCCCTGCCCGTGTATGAATATCTCCTCCATTATTTCCTCTCATGGAATTCAAAACTAATTCTGCTCTTTCTGGAGGTAAGAATGCTGAATAAAACGGATACAGGGTATGGCTAAAAATCAACTTTTCTGCAGTATATCTTGCACCAACTGGCATATGTCCAATTAAATTATCAATATTAGAAGGCAAATCAATAATTGCTGTAGCTGTTGTTGAACCGAATAGTTCTTTCATTGTTGCTTTCGGACTAATGTTGCCACTTCTTATATGGTATCTTGCCAAAATACTATAAAGAAGTTCATCTTCATATGGCTGTGGGAAAAATGTCATCATTAATAACTCATCCTATCCTTTGTAAATCTGAATTATAAGGTTTTATATAACCACTATTTTTAAGAGCTTCATAAGCTGAAATTTGTTTTTTCTTCCCTTCTTCAATGATATATCGTAAATCACTTTCACTGAACTTAATTAAAGTTCTTTCTTTTCTCTTATTTACCGAAGCCTCTGTTTCTGATTCGATGATAAGTGCAAATGCCTTTTTTACAATCTCTTTAACATCAATAACCCCAGAGTTATTCTCTAACACTAACTCCACGAACCTTTTTGCCTTCTTAGGTTCAATATCAAGGTCAAGCAATTTTAAAACGGCTTGTTCTTTAATATTTTCATTATTAGCATTTATTTTTTTCTTTAGTTTTTGGGCTTCTTTTATTTTTTCATTCAAATTTATTTGATTCAGTTGTCCGCCCATAAATTCATCAATATCCAGAGAGCAAATATCCCCAAATTCAACTATCTTATTTATATTACCTGTCCTTAAAGCATCCAGCATCGGTCGTACAAGTTTTAAATTTTCTTTTGCTACATATCTTATTAGGCTCGGAGTAATTTCTTCCTTACCAGTTGCAATAGCCCGTATTTGTGTCATAGCATACAGTTTTACTGCAATATCTGTAATACCCTGGCTTTCTTCATAAAGAACATCTTTTAATTCCTGGGTTAAAGGAGTTGGCTTTTTTACCCATTGGTAATCCCACATCCCTTCAATTAATATTTCCCAAGATTCATCCTGCTTCATCCTTTCCCACACCATATCACCCTGACCAGACCCCCTTCTCGCCTGACGAAACTCTGACTGCAATATAGACATTGCTTTATTTGTACCAATCAGGATTACTGGGACTCCGATGGTATTAATTAAGGTAACAAAAAAATTAAGCATCCTTTCTGAACCACCACTTTTTGCTGTACTTAGATGCTGTATTTCATCTATAATCAGAATTCCCAAACTGCAGTTTCTTGCAATTTGAGCTATGACAGGCAACATTGTATTTACTGATAATCTGCCGTTTCCAAACTTTTTATAGTAATTTGTCCCAAGTAAGCTATCCACTTTCATAAAAAAATCCACACATAAACCTTTAACAGAACCGTCATGTGGACAATCGAGCTCTAACCAAACCAACTGAAAAAGGCTAAAATCCATCTCTTTATATTGCGAATGTACAATTATTTGAGGTAACAAAGACAGAATCCTGTTTATTGCAGTTGTTTTTCCCATACCAGAAACCCCTACGATTGTAAATCCATACGATGTTGTCCTGAATATTTGATTACTAATAAGCTCCATGTTTTGATTTTTTATCATCTGATAACCTATCTGTAGATTTTCTGCATATTGAGGTCTCACAGGATTTCTTGCCAAATATCCCTGCCGAATTAATCGGCAAATCCTGCTCTCCAAATCTATATGAATATTCAAGGGTTGGAAATATTGGAATAGCCTTTGAATAAGATGGTATCTGTAATGCCCATCCAAATTTCTCTCTTCATCACTGTATGGAGGATAATATGCCAACCTATCAATTACTTCTTCCTTTGTGTATATGTCGGGAAGTGCCTCTATTAACGGATTACCCTTATAATCCTCTACCAATTGCTCTCTATAAACTGCATTTACAGCTTCCACTCCGTTTGGTATATTAACTTTTGGTATATTAATTCTATTTTCGTTTTCCATCAAATCTCTCCTTTTGTTTTCTTTTAAGCAGTTCCAAATCATCAGGCAAATCAAAGTTTTCTCCCTCTGGTTTATTAATAGGAATTACTTTGCTTTCTTCACTCTCATGTTCATCAAGCTCAAAAGCCTCTTTTCCCCGATTTAAAATCTTCTCATTCTTCCTGTTATTTTTTATTCCCTTAATCCTTTTAGCCCTGCTCTCTATTGATACCGAAGTCTCCTCCAAATTTTTCTTTGCATCTTTAACAATCTCTTCAATTTCACTCATTAAATCAACCTTGGACTGCAATTCTTCCTCTTCCTTTTGCTTTAATTCTATTTTTTCTTTTTCAATAAGGTATTCAATTTCATCATATGACTTATCCAAGTAACGTTCTTCGTGTTTTAGCAAGAAACACTTTTCAAAACTTTTATTATCAGAACCAGGTATGTAAATATAATTCATATTTCGAGGGTCATAGCAGATATCAATCTTCCAGCTTCCATCATTTCTCGCCTTTTCAAACAAACGTTCCTTTAGAGCTATCTCTGACCCATAATAAATATTTTTAAATTTTATTCCTTGAGCTGTTACTATAGCCTTGTCTCTTGGCATTAGATTGAGCTTTACAACATCTTCTGGAACAAAGCGAAGCTTTCCTGCCCTATTTTGAATTCCCCAATTCCAGAGCTTTATTGGTACAGGCTCTACTCCATCAGAAATCATCATTTCTTCTCTATTGTAGTTCATTAAATAATGCTGGTTATTATGGTAGAGAGCACATTTAATAATAATCTGCGTAAACTGAAAAATGTTTAGTGTAGCATCCATCCTATAATCTTTTCCACCTCTTTGTCTATAATCTTCATTTATAAATCCAGGCAGAAATGGCTTTACTCTTAGATTTATTATTCTGAAGTGCTGTTCCACGATGCCTTTCCAATCGGCACGATAAGACGCAGTATTCTGGACTTTTATATGTAGCCCTCTGATTAAATTTTCAATGTTTTTCCCTTCTAATTCCCCCCTATCTGCAATAATTGTTTCAGGGAGATAATACACTGGCCATTCATTTTCAGTTATATGAATATCAAATTCACTGCAAAATTTAACTTTATCCATAGAAGCATTTGCAAGTGCCATCATAGCTCCAATCCAGGATGGACCTTCAAGCCCAATGTAGATGCCTGTTACCATCCTGGAGAACACATCTATAACGGCATACACAACAGGTCTTCCTATAACCCAACTCGTATTGTACCTTGATACCAAATATACATCTGCAACAGTTGCGTCTACCTGATATATAGAACCTGGCCCAATTGCTTCCATAGTTGAGTTGCCTACTACAGCCCTATTTTCAAGAGAGTAGTTTTTAGTGCTTTTTCTTAAGGATATTTCCTTTTGCAGGTTTCTTTCTTTGTAAAACCAATATTTAAATTGACCGAAAGTTGGTACTAAATCGCTCTCCATCAGCACATGTTTTCTTATATTGTTCTCATATTTATATGAGCTTGTATAAAACTCTTTTCGCATTAATTCATATGCCGTCCTTAATGAATTCTTCTGGCTGGTATAGTAAAACCTCTTTCTTGCCATACTGAAAATCTCTTTTGTTTTTTCATCTACATTTATCCCAGTCTCTTTCGTATCCTTTCTTGGCCTACCCATCTTGGCTATACCTGAATTCTTTTGTTTCCCTATCCCACCACATTTATAATAATCAGGCAGTAAAGCATTAATGCATTTTCCCCTTTGCCAGTAGCGTTTTAAATACTCATATATTGTCCTACTACTTATAGAAAACTTTTTACTTGCTTCATTAACATATTTGCTCCTTATCTGTGCATCAAAAATGTTAGGTTCACCACATTCGTCCATAATAAAAGAAATGATTTCCCATGCCTTGTCCCTTTTCTCCCTATCCCTCTCCTTAAGCTCACTTTCATTAGTAACCATTGCCCAGGGATCTTCTGTAAGTAATACTGCTTGTTTAGTATTAAGGCAATTAATAATTTCATCAATATTCCTTGAAACGGGGCTATAAACATTGGCATAAATATCTATTAGAAACGAAATAGTATTTTTATTATCTATCCAGATGATTCTCTCAATATTATCTTTCTGCTCCCAGTGAATCAGGTGATTAACAGTCAATAACAGTTTCATGCTCCTCTCCCCTCTCGATATCAATGATTTCAAGGCATTGGTTAGCTGGCTTATTAACATCAATCTTTTCATCCATATTAACTTTTATCTGTCTGCTTCCAATCAAATATTTAAATAGAAAAAGCCCTGTCCCTGATTCAAGATTTAGCTCTTTATCAAAACTGCTGGTTATTCTACGAATAGGGTTCACACTGTCTCTTAATTTTTCCATTAGTAAAGAAGACAAGTGTTCCTTCTCTTCAACACCTATCCCTCTGTTCTCTTCATCTTCAAAGGCTGAATGAATCCATTCAATATTTTTAGCTTTAACTACTGGAATATCTTTTTGTGTTACCAGCCCCCAGTCTATATTTTTGCTTTCCCAATACCTTCTCTCTATCTCCAGTCTCTCAATTACCTGCTTTTTTTCTAATTCAGAAGATGCTTTTATACTTCTGGCGATATATGTATATTTTCCTTTTATATCCCGAAGTGTAGTAAGAAATGTGGTTGTAAAAACATACGGTGTGCCACTCTTTTTATCAACGAATTTCCCCAAGTTTAGGTCATCTTTATCCTTAATAATTTTTTCTATATCAAGCAGTGGGAAGTGCTCTCGTATATCAACAACCCTATCATTCCATTCTAATAAGTAAAAATATCTTGTTTCATTATCAGAAAAGAAATGATGAATCCTTTTACTCTTCAATCCAAATACCCTTGATACTCTGCCCTGGGAAGGAAAGTCCTGTATGGTAAGCCAAGGCTTATATTCCTTTCCTTCTCCCTGCCCTCGGCCTTCCTTAAGAAATCTTTGATACTTTTCCTCTGTCCAGTCCAGATTCCGTTTAGCCATACTTAATCTTCTCCCTTCACAGCTTTAAAACAATAAAAAAATGTCATGAACTATATGCAAAGTTGCTAATTTTTTTTAAGCAATCTCTGCATGTCCATGACATTTAACGTTTCAATTATCTTTCATTAAATGAATCTTCAAATAATTTCTTTTTATATTTTTTCTTTCTTTTAGCTGTTACTTCATAGCAATAATTTTCATCTCTTTTAGAAATAACAACAATATTCATTATTTCCTTATCTCTAACTAAAGTATATACAACTCTTATCCCTATTCCTCTATATTTTATCTTAAAGAATCCAGTTAAATTATTACCATTTTTATTTCCTAATGGTTTGCCATAACCACCTTCGGATTGAGGCAAAGGGTTCTGCCTGACCTTTTTAATACCTGCTAAAACTATTTCTCTTAACTCTGAATCTAACTTGTCTAAATCATCCAAAGCTTCTTTAAGGTATTTGTCCTTCCACATGTTATTCTATCTCCACAGTCTCCATAAGTTCATCAAGTTTCTCTTCTTTAATGTTATATCTATTCAATACATCATCATGGGAGGCTGTTTCTTCTGGAACATAGTTTCTCATTCTGCTTTCTGCCAGTTGCATAAGCTCTAAATCTTCTTTCGCCTCCATAAGTTCCATATATTCATCTACAGATAGAATTACTGCTTCAGGCTTATTATTTTTTACTACTATATATTGCTCTTTATCTTTTCCTACTTTCTGTATTATCTTTGATGCCATGCCTCTGCTCAAATCAGATACAGATATAAGTTTACTAATAACATTTCTTAAATCAGTTTTTGAAACTTCTGGCATAAGAGCACTCTCCTTCTCGAATCGATTTAAAATCAATCCTTGTTCCATCATCTTCACCTCCATTATTATATGCTTTCTTACTATAAATATACACTTTTTCAGATATATTTTCAATATAATTTTCATAAAACTATTTTCTGTCACTTAAGGAACTGTTTTTTCCAATATGAAAGTATAACATTATACAATGAAATTAATAGGAATTATCGACTTTGATTTGCAGGTTCAAAAATGAATTGTTGCATAACTATTAACTTTATCAAAAAAATAGTATTGATATTGTTGTATTTTAAATGGGAGTCTTATTAGAGTTCCACTTAATACATCTTAAATGAATAATGTGTCTTATCTTTTTAAAATTCTATAGATTGTTTTGTACTAATAAAGAAACCTTCATAATTAGATGGATTTACCGATAATCTTACTGTTTTCGTATAATTCATCAGGGCAAAAGTCTGTACCATTTTCCCATTCCACACTACCACCACTTACCCTTGCTGTCTTAAACATCGATAAATCCTTTAAACTGCACCAATACTTATCATTAAGATATTTTGACACATCAAAGATTCCAATTTCATTATTTGTAAAAGTTAGTAAAAGTTGATAACGTTCCATTGGCTTGACTTGTTTTACTCTTGGATTCATTTTATCACCCCACTATCTCAATGGTTCAATCTTAAAATATTCGCCATCTTTTGTTAGCATATTCCAATCTGCTATTAGTTCTTCTTGGCGTAAGTCCATCCATGCTAATAACATTCTAAATTTTTTAGTAGGTATTTCACCTTATAGTTTATTATTAATCTAAAAGTTTATCAACTTAATCATAAATATGTGAGACGTATTATAATACAACTGTAAAACAACTGATATACAAATTATGTTAATTTCAACACTTTCTTAAACAGAACAATAGATTAAAGTTGCTTTTACTCCTCATATATCTGAACCTAACTAATAATAACTCACAATAATTCAGCTTTCCTTTTCATTTGCTCTCTGCTTGGGTTTGTATATATAAGGGTAGTCTGTATACTACTATGCCCAGCCTGATTTGCTACCTCATGTATTCCAAATCCTGCCGAAAGAGCGTTTGAACAGAAAAAGTGTCTAAGCTTATGAGGAGTAATCTTGTCACTATGCTTTTTAAATTGTTTGTTAATCACAGTCCTATCAACTTTATCACTTTCCCTTGATGGGAACAGGAATTCTCCGTCATCATTTCTTTCCTTTAAATACTCTCTTAAAGAATTAATAATTTTTGTATTCAAATATACTATTCTCTGTTTTTCTCCTTTGCCCTTCCTTACTGTTAGTTCCTTACCTTGTAAACTTACATCATTTAATTTTATATTTAATGCCTCACTAATTCTTAAGCCACCATATGCTAACAAAGTAACAATTGCATAGAGCCTTTTATCTCCTGCCTCTAATATCTTCTGCCTAAAATTTTCAACTTCAGATTTATTTATATCAGTAGGATTTGCATAGTTTATTTGTATTTTAATCATATCAGAATCATTGATGACAACTTCATCCTGTACATTTTGTTCAATTAAGAATTTATTAAGAAGCCCTAAAGCACTCAACTTTGCATTTATTGTTTTAGCATTAAGGTTTTTCCCCTTAAACTTTTTCACATTAATAAGGTAGCTTTTATATTCAAGGACATTTTCCCTGTAAAGTTTTTTAAAACTTGTCCCGTAACTGTCCGAAAACCATTTTATATACTCAACTATATGTAACTTATAGCTCTTTACGGTATTTTCGCTTTTCCCTTTATTAATAAGGTAATTAACAAAATCTTCAACTAAACTCTGCAAATGTATCTGCCCTCCCCAAAAATTATAATTATGTTGCACTAAATTTTTATGGAGTCACGTAAAATTATGTTGCACTCAATATATGTATTATAACTCCAGAATAACATGAATGCCACATAATTCATCTTATGTGGCATTTGAAATATCTATATGAACTTTTTTATCTTAAGCAATAATTATCTTCTGAATAATAAGTATCTATAAATTTCCTTATAAGCCCCTTTTCTTCATCTGTTAAAGAAGCATTATCTATTAACCATAAATGTAACGCTTTCCCGATAGCATATGAAAATTCTTTATTTGTAATTTCGCTGACATTATTTCTCGATACATTTGGAACAATATTCTTATTTAATATATTAAATAATCCTTTCTTTATTTGAATCCCTGATATTAAATAAGGGATAGTGACTTTAAATTGTGGAATATAAACATTTTTTATAAAAACCTTATCTTTTGTTTCCCAGTAATAATTGTCAGAAATTTTAACATTAGAATCAAATGGTAATATCTTTTTACTATGAGTTTGAACTACTTTTTGCTCTCTTAAATAAGTGTATGTCTTTGTATATTTATCATGGTCAAATTTTCTACAAAAATCCTCATAAGAAAAGTTGCCTACTATACAGTCGCCATCTCCAATTATTTCTTTATAATTAAATTCACCAATATCTTTACAAAAAATATCAATCATATCAACAGATTTTATTTTATTCAATGCGTCATCGAAATCCTCTAATACTTCAAAAGCTTTATTAAAATCATCTGCATCATTGCCTGTAATTATTGGAAGTCTTAAATATTTAACACAATTGTCATTAATATAATCCTTAATATTTATATTTTCTTTTTTCTCTTCATCTAAAAGTACTTCCTCTTCTATATCGTATATATAAGCAGATTCCCATTCAAAGTCCCCTAATTTTTCTATAAAGTTAACGTTTTTATAGCTCATTTCTAAGTAACCTTCTATATCAGTTAAATAATTTTCCAGTCGAACTATATCATCGGTACTATTATTAATAGAGTTTAAAGTGCAATCTTCGCTTTGATTATTTCCATTCTCAACTTTGATTACTTTAATTTTAATTCCACAATCTATAAAATTATCTTCAATAAATTTTTTTATATTTGTTGGATTAAAAGAAAATGCTTCCATAAACTGGTCGTAATCAAGAATTATTTCTGTACCATTAATACGTGCATTTTCTTCGTACGATAAGCAGATATACTCACTATTTTTTTCCATTTCAATTTTATTCAATTTTGGTTCTCCATAATATTTTGTATTAACAGTAACTACATCAGACAACATAAAACAAGCAAGAAAACCTATCCCGTAGTTTCCAATAGGGTTATATTTATTTCCTTTAAGCTTATAATCATCTGATAAATAGTAAGAAACACCAACATTTAAAAAGTATTTTTTCAGAATATCTAATGACATCCCTGTACCATTATCCATAACACACACTTGCTTTTTATCCTTATCTAATATGATATTGATAAAAGGTTGATAGGGGTTATAAATAAATTCAGGTTTACTTTGAGACAACTCCAGCATCACTTTACAAGCATCAACAGAATTTTGAATTAGCTCTCGCAACCCATATTTTTTATCACCATATATATTCTCGCCCATCAGTAGATTTGTGACAGCATTATAGTCAAGTGTAAGCTTAAAATCTGAAAAATTAAAACCTTTTGTTTGTATTTTATTTTCAACATCTGTTTTTAACAATAGTGTATATTTTCTATCCAGAAACGTTTCCGAAAGCTTAATAGAATTTTTTAGTTCCTCATTGATGTAATCAAAATATTTCAAAAGCTTTCTATGTGTTTTAGGGTTTGTACTCGTACCGTAAAATTCTATGTATTTATATCCAGTCTGCTTATTATAAGATATTTTATCTTTGTTTTCTATTATAAAATGTTGCTTCCATTCCAAGTCACTGTAACCTTTTGGACTAATAGATTTATATAAATATGTGGGGGCCCTATTTTCATCTATATCTAATAAATCAGATATTCTTAATAGTATAGCAATATACTGAGTATTTAAATCAAATGCACCTTTTACTTCTTTTTGCGTTAAATTACTTTTAATCCATTCAAAATTTTCATTATGTGAAATACAAATATCACATACTTCATTTTTAAAAGATATATTCGTTGAACCTGGAATATTGAACCAATCATCTGGCATAAAGCTTAAAATATGACATTTAGCCCTTTTCCCATGTATTGGACGAATACATTCCTGTAATGATAATTGTTCATCTCCATATTTCTCTAAAACTAATGAGTATTTCCTTTCACAAACTGATAAGTCATCTTCCTTTATCTTGGATATTTCATCCTCATTAACTATCATTCCAATATCATGCAAGAGTGCAACATAAATTAGAGCTGTAATTTCCAAATCACTTATAAGTTTTATATCTTCTATTAAATCAAACATATAATCCATAACACTAAGCGAATGTTCTATTCCATGACCAGTATACGTGGAAAAAATCCTATTTATTTTAGGTAGAGTATCCGTAGCATATTTAAAGACTTTATCAATTTGATTTATAAAGTTACTATTTCTATCAATCATTTCCAAGTAAAGCTTTGTATTTTTTATATCATCATATGTTCTCATAAAAAATTTTAAACACCTCCAGTTACAATGTATCGAGTTTATTAATATTTGTGATTTATACTATCTAATACTCTTTGGTGATATGCAGGATTTTCCTCCTCAGCATCATAAATAACTTGTCTTGAAAAGAACTCTGAGAGCTTTGAATAATCATAATCTAAATTATCAGTCCATGAGCATAAGAAGATTTTTCCAACATTTTTATACTCAAATAGGTTACTAATAGCTTCTTTTTTCATATTTCTGCATAAAGCATCAATCGGATAAAGGATTGCGAAATCAAACTTGCTACTTGTCCTGCTCCAAGTAGATGATGTATTAAAACTATCAAATTCATAACTGTTATTTCCTATTTTAATTTTAGTTCCAGCAGTAGGTTTTCGTGATAAACCTATAAAAGCATTATCTGTAATATTATCCATAGAATTGATTCTAAAGAGTACACATGCATTTTTATAGTATTTGTTCAAAATTTTCATAACCAATTTATGCTTTTCATATTGATGTGTACCTGTGATTAGCATACATTTTTCATCTGATTTTAAGAAATCTACTATTTGTTCTATAGCTTTCTGCCTTCCGTTCATTTATAAATTCCCCCCATTATAAAAAATTGCACTTTTATCTATATAATTGATGTACAAGTTCTGGGCAACTTTTTAATCAATTGTATCTTTTACATTTGTTATTTTAATCATAGTTGATAACCTTTCTAAACAAACAATCTCTAATTTGATAATATAAAGAGTATTTCTACATATTTTTATAAAATCCTCCACTTTGTAACAGTTTTATATGTCTCGAGCTATATTGGAACATACTTCTTTATACTATATTCTCTCGTTTTCCTATTCTAACCATAACGCACTTTCCTATTGTTGCATTTACTGCACTTTGGCAATGATTTCTGTTGTTTAAATCATATTTTCCATTATTCTAATTTCTGTTCGTAGTTTTCTATAATAATAGGGTTCTTTCTTTCATTGACTTTATTGACCTGTAGTAATTAGTTATTAATTCATCTAATTCCTGACTAACTTTTATAATTTGCTTTTTTCCAAGCTTTCCATCTTTCTGATTTAATATTTCCTTGTGTAATCTTTCACGCATATTTTCTATAACTTCCTTTTGCTTGTCCATCCATTTCTCTTTCATCATCTACTACCCCCCCCTGTTCGTTACTTTTGATTTTATCTTTAGGCAATGAAAAATGAGATGATTTACTATATTCAAAAACACCCATTTTTTTAGTAAATCATCTCAAGCTCATAATCAGGTTTTATTTTTATCGATAATTATAATATCCATATATTACTTAAAACTAAAATAACCTTTATTTACCTGCAATATTATAACCATATTAACTCTGTTTATCAAGAAATTTCTTGATTCTATTAGTGGTTAAAATATATTTTTTTAAATGTAACTGTGGATGCCAGATTCAATATTTCTTTTATCCTATGTTTATTTTTGTTACAAAAGTCAATTGCAAAGCCTTCTGCATCTGCTTCTTCATCAATTACACTTATTCGTTTGTTGTGCTGAATCCTATGGCGAAATTCATGGGCTATTGCATTAGTTAACTGCACCTTATAAATATCTATATCTTGACTCTTTTGTATCTTTTTCATATTGAATTCATAAATTTCTATGATATCAAATTTATCCAGATACCCTCCACAAGGTATTAACCCATGGGAATCCCTTTTCATTACCTTTTTATATTCATTCTCCAATTCCTCTTGTTTATAAATATGGGCAAGAAATACTCGTATTAAATAGAAAAAAAGATACTGCCACTTATAACCATAAATAATTATCCTGCTCACTTGTTCCTTATAATCTTCGTTCTCTTCTTTGAGCAAATTAAATATCTCTTTAAGTTGACATTTGTTTATAACATTTCCCAGATTAATCACAAAACTTATCCCCTGCTTCTGCAATGCCTTCTCGAATACAAAAACCTCAATAATAAGAAGTATCAGTATCGTTAACAATATAATATCTGAAATAATACATATTAAAAGAGTTATATTCACTTTCCTATTCCCACCACCTTATAATTATAGCTATCCATACTCTGCTCCGATTCATAGCAGACCTCTTTATAATTGCAACGACTACACTTCACCCTTGATTTCTTCTGTTTAAATGTCCCTTCTGGTTTAGGTATATTTTCTTCTTCATCAATTAGGTAAGTCTTCATTACTTTTAAATCATTACTAAGCTTTGCCTCTACAAACTCAAAATCCTTTTTACTGAAATTATAGACCTTTAAGCTATCTTGCAATATATATTCAAGTCTTGACTCTATCTTTTTTGGTTCAACATCATATTTCTTTGATACATAATATGTATAGAATAGCATCTGCTCTTCATCTTCGAGTAAAGGCTTTGAGGATGTCTTCCAATCCACAACGACCCATTTATCTCTTCCTCTGATTTCAAGAAGGCTGTCAAGTTTCACATATGCTTTTATTTCTTGAAACTGGAAGTGTTGTAAATCCTCCATTTCTTTTACTTTTACCTTACCCCCAACAGCCTCATTAAAACTTTTACTGTTAAAGATGTTTTCACTGCATTTCTCTATTTTCATTGCTATGTCTTCTGACTGCTTTGCCGATAATCCATGGTCATAATATAGTTCTGTAACCATTGTCAATTTATTTGGATTCCTTATCCAGTCCTTGTAACAATATAAAGACTCCCTATATTTACTCGCTAAATCTTTATATAGCTTTTCCTTGAATTTAGCTGGACTAATAGATTCACTATTATAATTCATAATTGCATATTGAACGGTTTTATGAAAAACCTCACCAAATAGTGCATTCATGGGCTTTAAATTCTTCAATCTATATAACCGTTGAGCTTCTTTACTGCTGAAACTATTCCAACCGTTGTTAGCTCCATAATAATGAAAAAAATACTTCCTTTCACATTCTGAAAGCATCTTAGCTCTGGAATAACTCCAAGTAAGCTCTGCATACTTATGAAACTTATATGCCATATTTATTTACTCTCCCTTAAGCAAATATGAATTTTGAGGAATCTGCTTCCTAATTGTATTGGGCTCAAAAATATTTAAAAGAAAACATTTTTGCAAAAATTAATAGCTCCCCGTTTTCACAGAGAGCTATTTTACAACTTTTTCAGTTTTAATCATTTTTAAATATAAGTATTTAAAGTTCAACTTTTAACACCTCTTAAGATTCCTCTTTTAAATTATAATGTAAACGAGTTATCTTGTAAAGATATACATATATGCCAGCATTTATACAATTTACGATATTTTCTTTACTCCTATTCTTCCTCATTCATTTTTTTCAGGTTTTTCATACGGCCAATTATCATTTTAATTATTTCGATTGTCAAACCATCCAGTTCGTCAAACTCACTCTTTTGTATATATCCTCTTCTATAAGCTTGTTCCAACCAGTTACGTACTTCATTAGCACTTCCTAATGCAGTATTAAAGAAGGTATATTCCTTTTTGGGGAAGGTCTGTCCATTTCCCTCAGCCAGATTTGCTGAAATTGATGTTGTGGCTCTAAGAATTTGAGATTGCATTTGATATAGTTCAAAGTCTGGGAAGCCCTTTACTATTTCATATATCCTATCAGCTAAGGTAGTAGCCTTTTGCCATACAGCTAATTGCTTGAAATCTTTAACATATACTTGCTCTGGTATATTTTCTCTGCTCATTATATGTCCTCCTTCTCCATTATTGTAAATTCCAAAGTAGCTTCATATTCTCTGATTCTCTTGAATAATCCAAGTTTAGCCTTTGCTTTATACCAATCCTTACGTTTATGATGCTCTCGGCCACCTTGAACCGTACATCCTCATATTCCTTATAATTAACCTCTTGTACTCTAATATTGAATAACTGTTCTTTAAGATTTATTAATTGTTTATAAATATAGATAAGTTCAGTAATATGAGTGCTCTGTTTTAGTGAGTTCTGGAAGTTCTCATTTTCTATTTCATCTACAGCTTCTTTAATATTTGTAAGCTCCATCCTCCCTATTCCTTACCTCCCTTTCCCTATTTATTTAAGCTATTCAAACAAATAAACTTCTTCGATTTCGTCAATACTGTCAATTATGGGATTAGATGTTTTATCAAACTTATTAAATTTGACTTGAACCTTATCACCTTCACTTCCCTTGCTTCCTTTGTTCCCCTTATTTCCCTTAAGCTTCTTTATCCTTTTACCTATCTCTCTGTACTCCTTCAAATTCAGGAAGAGGTCATCCTGGGTCTCTTCATACATTTCATCCAGCATTGTATCTGAAACTTTATTTCCCTCTGGTTTCCAGGTCCTTATGAATTTATTAATGTACCATATTACAGACCAGTCTTTATCATAATTCACGAAAAATTTATTGCTCTTAATCAAACACGAAATTGTACGCCTGTCCAGTTTTTCTTTAATAACAGCCCTTTGTATTTCCAATTCTTTGATTCTTTGTTCCAAAATCCTCTTTTCATCTCCCTTCGTATGCTGAAGATTTTATATTATATACTTTTGATTTATTTTTATAATGCTCTTAAAAGCTAATAATGTCTGACCCTCTACTTAATAATGATATCTTCCTCTAATTTTTACATTAGAAAATATTCCTTGGCCCTTTATCCTGTCTATCAATCATCCTCCTCAATTAGTCCATTCTTCAACGCCTTTAATCTTGATTCCCATCTTCTCTTCTCCTGCTCTGCCAAAGATAACTCCTTCATTTTCAGGAGGCTTTTCCTCTGTTCCTCCCTTTTGACCTTAAGCCTATCCTGTATTTTCTTCCCTCTCTGCCCCCACATCTTTTCCCGATTGAAATAGCTCATTGTGCCTCTTTCCATCGTTTCAGAGAACTCCTTAATCCTTTCCACCTGTTCCTCTGTCCAATACCTTATCCCATTCACCTTCAATGGCTTCGGTATGAGCCTATCCCCTTGGCCCTTCTCCAGCATATCCGAATATTTGTCCCAATTAGTGATAGTTAGCCTTGATTTCCCTACCAACGCACTGACATCCCCTGTGGTAAAATGCTCAACTCCGTTTATTATCCTCATTTTTATCTCTAAGCTCCCTCTCCAGTGCAAATAGTCTGCTTAATATCTTTTTCCTTTCTTCTTCCATATATTTAACCTCATACTCAAGCCTTTCTGTTTTCTCCTTAAGTCTAAAATATGTGTTACTTTTCTTTCTGTTATATTCCCTCATATCTCCCCGTTTAATAGTCCCCATAATTTCCTTAATCCTGTCTATATCCTCTTCGTTGTAATGAAGTACGTTATTTATAAGAACTGGAGCAGGTATCAACCTTTCTTTGCCCTGAGCCTCAAGATATTCCGAATATTTAACTAAGTTGTATAGATATTGATAACTCTTGCCCATCTTATGTGCAGACTCTCGCAGGTTATAATAAATTATGCTGTCTTTGCGTTTAATAGCTTTCACCCCTTTCATGATAAGGTGTTATATTATATACATTTGGTATATAAATATAATCCTTACCATGTCCGACATGGTTAAAGAAAGATACTATAAGCTAATTCATTAACTACTCTTTAAAATTACAGAGAGTCTGCCAATTTAAGAAACAGACCTTTTGTAACTGTTTGTTTGAAGATAATATTAATAATTGTTATTCTCTTCATCTTCTTCTATCGAAGAAACATACCTCTCATAATTTTCTCCATCGTCTTTCAATTTAAAAATAATCCCATGGTCATCCCCATACTCTACTCCATTCCAAAATCCCTCTACATCAAAATCATAAATGTGACTTGAATAATTTTCATCATCAACATAGTACATAGTTGTAAGAACTGCACCCTCTGCAATTGCTTTTTTAACATTTGCACTATTTGTATCTATATCTTTATCAATATCAACAATATAGTTGTTATCAGTCAAGAAATAATTTGTTTCAGAAATGTGCTTCCCATCTAAAAGAAATTCAAATTGTTTGGAATGGTAGCTGTCTTCTCTACCTGTAGCATCAGTTAATTTTAATACTTGTAATTTTTTCATATCTTTGCCTCCATAAATTAAATGGTAGTGTCAAGTATGACACCCCGTTGTTTGTTACAACTTCTTTATATATCAAGGGTTACAGAGTTTTTTTAAATAAAAAAACAATGACCCCCTGTTTTCTGTTATAATTGAGTCTCCTACAAC
>JAAYPH010000194.1 GCA_012519955.1 Candidatus Epulonipiscium sp. | reverse complement strand
TGATGAATCGTCAAATCTTCTTCGCTATATTGACTTAAGAGTTTATACGCATTTCTTCTTCCAATTCCTGGCGTGAGCAATAGTGCTATTATATCTATAGTATTCACTATTACCACCTCCTTTTAATACAAAAAGAGACTATATCATATTTTAGCCTCTTTCCTAAAAATTTATTATATTGGTGTTAATGTATTACTAATTTCTTATTTAATTTAAGCATTGTTCCCATTAGCAGATGCTACTGTTACACGATTTCTTCCCTGACGTTTAGACATATACATAGCATCGTCGGCAGTTCTAAGAAGACTTTCTACATTATCTACTACTTCCGGGAAACCGCTCACTCCAAAACTCGCTGTAATCTTGGCACTTACATCTTCTTTGGTTAAAGTAAAATGTTCAATTTCTTTTCGCAGATCCTCTACAATCACTGCTGCTTCACCCAAAGTGACATTTGGAAAAATCATAACAAATTCTTCTCCACCATATCTAGCGACAATTCCATGGTATGCATCCACCTTTTTCTGCGCTAAATGAGCAATTGCCTTAAGCACTTCATCTCCAAAAAGATGTCCGTAAGTATCATTAAAAACTTTAAAATGATCAATATCGAATATACCGATAGAAATAGATTGATTATGTATTTTTGCACTCTCTATCAATTTGGGCATGATTTTTTGTAAATACATTCTATTGTACACATTTGTAAGACCATCTCTTTCAGCCATCTCTTCCATTTGCTCATACAGCTTTGCATTTTCTATGGCTACAGCTACCTGCATAGAGACTGCTTTAAATAGATCCGTATTACTTGTGGAAAAATAATTTTCTAAAGTATGTTCTGCTAAAATCAGTCCATAGGACTTATTTCCTTTGTACAAGGGAACTGCAACAAAGGAGCCAACATCTCTGCCCTCTAAAAAAGAATACTTTTTATCTCTGCAATTGTTATTGATTAAAATTTCTTTATCTTTGATTCTTTTTTGCAAAGAACTGTTAGATAAGTTCACTTTAAAATTTTCTATAACTTCATGACTGTAAATACTTTTGATATGAAAATCAAGGGTTTCATATTTTTCATCATAAACAATAATTGAACAAGTATCCACGCCCAAAATACCCATAATCATATCACAAACCAGTTCCAGTAGCTGTTGAATTTCAAGAATTGACCCAATGTAAGAACTGGTTTCCTTGAGAATAAACAGTTCTGCCACATTATTTCTAAAACTTTCACTGGTTTTTCTCATTTCTTCTTTTTGCTGTTCCAGTTCTTTATTAACTAATTCCATATGTTCCTTAATTTTTAGTAATTCTTCATTTTTCTTCTGTGCTTGTATAAGGAGTTCTTTATGTTTATCTGAATTCTTTTCTATTTCATGGATCGTAGAATTCACAATATAAATAAATAAAACGTTGGATAAAATAAGAAATATCGTATTTATAAGATTACTAAGCAGGAAGAAATCTTTTCCCAGCATCATTACACTGGATACAATCAATGGAATAAAGTAATAAAATAAAGAATTTAAGTTCGCGCTTACAGAAAAAATTTCGATTAAAATCAATAAATAAACTAAGGGCTCAAATACTAGAACAACTTGATCCTGATAGATGAGTACGCCCACATATAATAATTCCATGATTTTAAAACAAGTATATAGGTGATACTTTTGAAGCAATCCTTTTTTTATAACAAGAAATTTAATGCCCATAACGGCTAATGCTGCTGCAAGGAGAAATTTATTCAAAGATATATCGCTTGATTTTCCAATCCATTGATTAAATTCTAAATGAATCAGCATCAATATCAAAAATCCAATATGGATATAGGTATATCTTTTTTCTAAAAATTCCAATCTGCTCATATATCATCCGCCTTATTAAATTTATCCCAGTATATTTCAATCTGATCTCCTTGCTTTATTATATCAGTAAATGCTGCTCTTTTTCCATTTAATTTTAGAACAATATTTCCTTGAGGATTTTTCAAATCAAAATCAATAAAATTAAAAATATCTACAAATATATAATCTGACTTTTTACCTTTCAGGGTTACTTTATTGCTATTAACTGTTACTATAACAGGAATATCCTGAAAATGCACGGATAATTGATCTTTATTCTCTTCATTTACTATAATTTCCTGATCCTCTTTTATTGGTTTGAAATATACTTTGTCTCCATTTTGTATTGAATAATTCAAATCAACTTTTTCTCCATTGACAAAAAACTCCTTACCGTCGATCTCAATATCTGCATATTGAGCTAAGTCTTCAACAGTCTGAATTTCAAAAAATTCAATTTCGTCATTATTATGTATTGGGGTATCCTGATCGACTATAGTCCCATTTGACATACATAGAACAGAAAGTTCCATTTCAATATCGTTAATAATAATTTTCTTAACTTTCTTTTCATCAAGAAAGTCTTTTATATAAGCCCTGGCAGGTTTTCCATTGATTGCAGGTTTGATAGTAATATCGTCTCCAGCATGAATAGGCGTATCAAGGCTAGCTTCTTTCCCATTGACATAAAGCTCTGCAGGAATCGCTGGTTCTCCCCAAATCTTTTTGCTTTGTTGATTTAATTTAAAGATGAGGGAAGAGCCTTTTCTTCCTAATAAATTTGTATGATTGAAGCCCTTTTGTATCCCTGCATCAGCAACGGTTAATCTTTTTGTATTTAAAAGTTTTACAGGGTCTCCATTAACTTTTACTTCAATAAAGTCATAACCTCTTTGAAGAATAGAAGTAACACAAATTCCTATTGGAGTAATGACATCAGGAGCCACTAAAGGTTCACATTCATATTTAACATTGATTAATGTATCTCCTCCTCGAAGGGCAACTCTTTCCTTCGGAAGTTTAAGTCTTTCAGAAATTTTTTCTGTTAAACCTTTAACTTGACTTCCGCCTCCAACGCAAAAAACAGCATTTGGAGCTTTATTTCCATTCAACTCGTAAATTTTAGCAGTTATTTGATCTGCTAAGTAATTTGCAGCATCTTCTAAGTGTTCTAATAATTCTTGAGAAGTAACCGTATGGGGTATACCCAATATGTCTAAAAATGAAATTTTTTCTTGTTTATTTATTTGATATTTTATCTTTTCAGCAGTTTGAAAATCAACTAAATATTTATGTACAATTCTTTCTGTTATTTCATCCCCAGCAATGGGTATCATGCCATACCCAATCACTGCTCCCTCTTTTGTAATAGCAATATCGGAAGTTCCTGCTCCTACATCCACCAGTGCCAAGTTTAGAAGTCTCAGATTTTCAGGAATTGCTACATTAATTGCTGCTATAGGTTCTAAGGTAAGACTAACGACATTTAATCCTACTTTATCCATTACAGCATATAAACTCTCTACAACACTGCGAGGCAAAAACGTAGCCAGTACGTCTGCACCAATTTTTTTCCCTTTATGTCCTTCTAAATTAGTAATAATATATTCGTTTAAGTAATAGTTTACCACAGAATAACCTACACAAAAATAGTCTATATTTGTATCTCCTAATTCTTCTTTCAGTTTTGCCTGTGCTTCATCTATTCCTTTAAGTTCTAATTCTCTAATGAGGTCTTTTTGAATTTCTTTTACTTCATCCAGGCTTTGATCAATTCTGACTAAATATGTTTTTAACACTCTCCCTGCAGCGGCAATGGCTACATCCTTTAATTGAATTCCGACCCGTTTTTCTAAAGCTGTTTTCACCTTCTGGACTGTTTGTGCTACTTTAAATATATCATGAATCTGGCCATCCATCATTGCCCTGGATTCATGTTCTATCTGCTCTGCAGCAATGACAATAAAGTCTTTACCCTTTTGAAAGCCTAATATGCCCATGATCGTTCGTGTACCGATATCTAGTCCAAAAACTAGTTCCTCTTCTTTAAAGTGACAGTCTAAACTCAATGCTTCCACTCCTCTATTGATACTAAATTTGGATGTGGTATAACTAATATCTGTATAATTATAAATAATAGTATATCTACTATGATATCACAAGTAACAAAAAAATCTAGATGATTTTTGTTCATCTAGACAAAAAAATACAAATCATCTTCTAGATTTTTTTATCTTTCTGTCAGTTTCTGATATAACTTCGTATATTGAAGCGCCGATGCGTTCCAGGAAACATCTTGTTTCATTCCTTTTAAAACTATTTGTTTC
>JAAYPH010000193.1 GCA_012519955.1 Candidatus Epulonipiscium sp. | reverse complement strand
ATTAATTCAATCATTGTAAAACCTTTTTCTTCCTTAAATAATTTTCTTAACATTTTACATCCTCCCCTACGTTTCTAATTTATTTTAATATATATTGAAAATGAGATTCTGCTTTAATTTCACCTCCTTTAAGTGATATTTATATATATTTAAAAAATATATATCCTGTGATTTAGATTTGAGTCGCCAGACTGAACATAGGCATTATGATAGCCAACATGATAAAGCCAACTACTCCACCCATAATTAGAGTGATAAAAGGTGAAATCATAGTAGTCATCTGGTCGATGGCTACTTCCACTTCGTCTTCATAAAAGGCTGCAGTTTTATCCATAATGGCATCTAAGGAACCGGACTCTTCACCTATACGAACCATGCTGATAAGCATCACTGGAAACAAATTTGATTGCTGCATGGCACTAGCAAGGCTTCCTCCCTGTTTTATTTCATCTATGCAATGATCAATCACTTCCATGGCAATAGTATTTTGAACGACTTTTTTTACGACTTCCATGGTTTGTATAATAGGAATCCCTGCTTTCATTAAACTGCAAAGGGTTCTGGAAAAATTAGCATGAATAATTTTTTTATTGAGATTGCCGAATATAGGTATTTTTAAAGCATAACTATCTAATAAATGTTTTACCTCATCATACCTTTTAATGTACTTAAATCCAGCGATAAGCAAAATAATAACTCCCAGAATTATATACCATTTAGCCTGCATAAAATCACTTACAGCCATAAGTGCTAAAGTAACTCCAGGGAGTTCTGCATCAGCATCTTGAAACATTCCTACAAATCTCGGAACCACAAAAACAATCATGCCTGTAACAACCACAACCATTAAAACCATTACGATGATAGGATAAGTCATTGCTTTTTTGATCTGCCTTTGCATTTTCATTTCTTTTTCAAAATGAATTGCCATCTGATTCATAGAAGAATCCAGATTACCGCTGACTTCCCCTGCTTCAACCATATTAATAAGGATGAGGGGGAATTCTTTATGCTCCCTCAGTGCTTCTGAAAGGCTTCTTCCTTTTTGTACTTCTTCATGAACATTTTGAATGATTTCCCTAAAAGACGGATTGCTGGTTTGCTTTCTTAAGATATCCAGGGTGCCTCCTATGGAAATCCCCGATTCAAGCATCACGGCAAATTGTCTGCAAAAAATAGCAATGTCCTGAGTTTTGACTTTCGGCTTAAAAAGAGGCAGTTGATTTAAATCTGTATTCCAAGTATTTTTCGCTTTGACATCCAGCGGAAATAAATTTCTGGATAATAGATGATTGATCATCTCCTCTTTGGATTCAAATTCTACTTCTCCCTTAACCACTGCACCATTTATATCCTTAGCTTTATATGCATAAACAGGCACATCAACCCCCCCTTTACGGCATTCCTAAAAGCCTTTTGATGCTTTCTTGATCCTGAGCATAACTTATGGCATCTTGAAGTTCAATCATTCCTCGTTTATAAAGACTGGCAAGACTCATATCCATAGTATGCATTCCATGTTTACTTCCTGTCTGAATCATGGAATGAATTTGGTGACTTTTGCCCTCACGAATAAGATTGGATATGGCAGAAGTCGTTACCATAATTTCCGTAGCCGCCGTTCTTCCATTTCCATCCTTTAACTTTAATAGCTGCTGAGAAATAACGCCTTTTAACACATTGGAGAGCTGAATTCTAATTTGCTCCTGTTGGTGAGGCGGAAACACGTCGATGATTCTATCCACGGTTTGCGCTGCACCTATGGTATGAAGGGTGGACAAAACAAAATGTCCCGTTTCAGCAGCAGTAATGGCAATGGATATGGTTTCTAAGTCTCGCATTTCTCCAACCAGTATAACGTCAGGATCTTCACGAAGTGCCGACCTAAGGGCAGCTCCGTAGGATTTAGTATCCGGTCCGATTTCTCTTTGATTTACAATACTTTTATTATGTTTGTGAAGATATTCTATGGGGTCTTCTAAGGTAAGGATATGGCAAGCCCTTTCACGATTAATCTGATCGATCATTGCCGCAAGAGTAGTGGATTTCCCGCTTCCTGTAGGACCAGTTACAAGTACCAGTCCCCTTGTGTTTCTTGCCAATTCGCTAATAACTGTAGGCATTCTCAACTCTTCCAGAGTGGGAATATTAATCGCCACAGCTCTTAAGGCAGCAGCACAGGTACCCCTTTGTCTGTAAACATTAACCCTAAAGCGTCCAATGGATGGCACTCCATAGGAAAAGTCCGCTTCTCCGTCTCTTAAGAAAGCTTCTTTTTTGTTTTCATCCTTTAATAACTGCATTACTATATCCTCAGTATCTTTTGGGGTTAATTTGGGCATGTCCACTGATTTTAATTTGCCATTAATTCTAAAAACCGGCGGTATTCCTACGGTGATATGTATATCTGACGCCTTGGCTTGTGATCCGAAAGCTAATAATTTATCAATATCCATGTTAACCTCCTAATCTTGACCATAAGCCACTCTAAGTAATTCTTCAACAGTTGTTTTTCCATCCAATACATTTCTTCTAGTGTTTGTCCAAAGTGTGTTCATGCCATTTTGGATTGCAGCTTCTTTGATTTCATCTGCATTGGCACCTTTAGCAATCAGTTCTCTAAGTCCTGCATTTAATGTCATAACTTCATGAACTGCCATTCTTCCTTTATATCCGGTATTGTTGCATACTTGACAGCCTTTACCTTTATAAACTACAGTTTCTATTGGAACTTTTAAAATTTCGGCTTCTTCTTCTGTCAACGAAACGGGCGTACTGCAATTGCTGCAGATTTTTCTAACAAGTCTTTGGGCGATAATGCCTTGAACAGCAGTTGCCACCATAAAAGGTTCTATTCCCATATCAATCATACGTGTCACAGAACTAGGTGCATCGTTTGTATGAAGCGTACTTAATACAAGGTGCCCCGTGATCGCTGCTCTAACTGCAATGCTGCAGGTTTCACTGTCGCGCATTTCTCCAATCATAACAATATCCGGGTCTTGACGCAGTATAGCTCTAAGAGCATTTGCAAAGGTAAGTCCGGCTTTTACGTTTACATGAACTTGATTGATACCATCTATCATATTTTCTACAGGGTCTTCTACTGTAATTATATTCACATTTGGTCGATTTAATTCTCTCAAGGCTGCTGCTAATGTAGTTGATTTACCGCTCCCTGTAGGACCTGTAACCAATATTATTCCATGGGGATTTTTTAAAAGACTAGTGAACTTATCCAAATCCTCAGGATAAAATCCTAACTGTTCTTTTCTAAGCTGCATTCCGGTTCTATAAATTAAACGAATAACTACTTTCTCTCCATAAATCGTCGGAAGAACATTCACCCTGAGGTCCAATTGATTATTATCTAGAGTTACTCCGATTCTTCCATCTTGAGGAATTCTTTTTTCTGCAATATTCATTTTTCCTAAAATTTTTATTCTGGTAACCATGGCATTTAAGGTCGTTAAATCGGTCTTTAGAAGTTCTTGCAGCTGTCCGTCTATTCTTAGCCGTACTCGAACGTAGGTTTCAAAAGGTTCTATATGTATGTCACTGGCATTTCTCCTGATGGCCTGTTCAATAATATTATTAACCAGTTGAACTGCCGGAGAATTTAAAACCTCTTCTTCACTTTGAGAGTCATTGTCATAAGTAGCCTGTTTTTTCATTTTTTCTTGCATTTGTTTTTGGAACTCTGCTGCTATGCTGGCTACTTTGCTCGCACCATACATTCTGTCGATGGCGCTTTTAACATCCGAGTGACTTGCTATAACGGGTATGACTTCCATTTTTGTTGTAATTTGGACATCATCGAGCGCAAAAACATTTAAAGGGTCCGACATAGCTACTACCAAATGGTTATTTTCAATTTTAATCGGAATCAGCAAATGTCTTTTGGCTAAATTTTCGTTGATCATCCCAGCAGCTTTCGCATCGATTACATATTTGGACAAATCAACCTGTGGGATTCCTAACTGAAATTCTAGTACTTCGATGATATTTTGTTCGGTTACCCAACCTTTTTCAACAAGGATTTCTCCTAGTTTTTTACCTGTTTTTACTTGTTCTTGCAGGGCTTCTTTAAGCTGATCCTTGGTAATCATATCTGCCTGAACAAGTAAATCTCCCAATTTTTTCTTTTCGGCCTTTTTCATTTTTATCCCCGCTTTGAAGTCTCAGTATATTCATTCAACATTCTCATTATAGCAATATAACAAATTTATGTAAATATCTTTTAGCAATTTTATACAAGTTTTATTGAATTTCCTACAATATTACATTTGGTTGTTTTCAATATAAAAATGCTGATGAATCATCAGCATTTTTATTCAAGAAGTTCTTCACTTAATTTTTTAATGGCTTTCTTTTCTATTCTTGAAACATAGGATCTTGAAATACCTAACATATCTGCAATTTCTCTTTGAGTTTTTTCGTTTCCGCTTTCTAATCCATATCGCATTTCTAAGACATCTTTTTCTCTTCTTTTGAGGGCTGTTTTCATTTTTTGATATAGCTTCTTTAGACGAATTTTGAAATCCACTTGATCTAAAATGGACTCTGTATCATTGCATAAAATATCTATTAATGCTATTTCATTACCTTCTTTATCAGTTCCTATGGGCGCCTGTAGGGAAATCTCATTTCTCTGTTTCTTAGACGAGCGAATACTCATTAAGATTTCATTTTCAATGCATCTTGCAGCATAAGTTGCCAGTCTCGTGCCTTTGTCTAAATCGTAGGATGAAATCGCTTTAATTAATCCAATTGTGCCAATGGAAATAAGATCGTCAACCTCTTTATTGATGCTGGTGTATTTTTTTACGATATGGGCAACTAATCTCAGGTTCCTTTCTATTAAAATGTTCTTTGCACTGATATCTCCTTGCTTGTATTGATCTAGATAGTATTTTTCTTCTTCCTGCGTAAGAGGCTGTGGAAAAGATGAGTTCCCTGTAAAATATGAGAATGCACATATGAACTGTAAGATTCCCAAAAACAAAAAAACACACCTCCGCAAAAGGTTCTTTTCTATTGTATGAATCCTTTTGCAAAGATGTGCGTGTCTTAACTACTATTTTTAATTATTTTCCTCTAAATCGTTTTTCCTTACCAGTATATTCTTTTCAACCGGGCGAGATACTTTTAAACGAACAATTTGTTTAGGATGAGGGGCAGACTCAATCGGATTGCCTTCCACGTCCCATAGAGCTTCTATTTTTTGCTTGAATGAGGATTCTTTATATGGAATAAATTCAATCTCATCCCCTACAGAGAACTTTGTTCTTTGCTCGATTAAAGCCATTTGAGTCTCCGGATCATAATCAATAACGGTTCCTACAAAGCTGTAGCCTCTTAGATAGGTATTATGGGTATAAATTTGTTCTGTCCCCGAGGGCTTATTAAAATAAAAACCTTTCGTATAATCTCTATGACTGAATTTAGTTACTTCTTCTAAATAGTATTCTTTTTTGGATTCATATAAATCCGGTTCGGCAAAATAGTCATCTATTGCTTCTCTATAAACCTTAACAACAGAACCCACATAAAAAGAAGTCTTCATTCTGCCTTCAATTTTAAAGCTGTCTATTCCCGCTTTTATTAATTCCGGGATATGATCAATCATACATAAATCCTTAGAATTATAAATATAAGTACCTCTTTCAGTTTCTTCTACGGGCATGTATTGACCCGGTCTTGTTTCCTCTACTAAATGATATTTCCATCTGCAGGATTGAGCGCAGTCTCCCTTATTAGCATCTCTTCCTGTCATATAGTTACTTAGTAGGCAGCGACCAGAGTATGAAATACACATTGCACCATGAACAAATGCTTCCAGAGTTAGAGTTAAAGGGGTTTTTCTTCTAATCTCAGCAATCTCTTCTAAGGACAGTTCCCTCGCTACAACGATTCTTTCTACCCCTTGTTTATGCCAAAACAGTGCACTGAGATAGTTTGTATTATTGGCTTGAGTACTGAGATGGATGGGCATATTAGGAACCGCTTGTTTTGCCAGAGATAAAATTCCCGGATCCGCTACAATCAGTGCATCGGCACCAATGGCTTCCAATTCCTTAAAATAATTCTCTGCACCCATTAAATCCTGATTATGAGCTATTATATTAGAAGTTACATATACATTGACATTATGGGCATGAGCATATTCTATACCTTCTTTCATTTCTTCCATGGTAAAGTTTATTGCTTTTGCTCTAAGACCATAGTGATCTCCCCCGATATAAACTGCATCGGCTCCATAGGATATTGCGGTTTTTAATACATCTAAACTGCCGGCAGGAGCGAGTAATTCGGGCTTTTTTTGTATATCAATCATTGTTTTCGTCCTTTCTGATTTTTTTGTAACAAAGTGCCACTCCATCTCCCATCGGAAGTATACAGGAGTCTAACTGAGGATGATGCATGATTTCCCATAAAAAATTACGCATTCTTTTATGAATTGTACGCTGTCGCCTGGGAACATCATATCTTGACTTGGCAATCATGCCTTTGTGAAGCACATTGTCTGCAATTAGAAGACCGTCGTCTTTTAATAATCTGATACAATGAGGAAGAAATGTATTGTATTGTCCTTTGGCGGCATCCATAAAAATTACGTCAAAAGAACCTTCTAAAGCAGGCAGTACTTCTTCCGCATCTTTTTCGATCATCGTTATTACTTTTTCTAGTCCTGATTTTTTAAAATTGTCTTTTGCAGCCCTTTGCATAATATCATATCTTTCTATAGTAATAATTTCCCCTTGAGGCTGCAGGTAATTGCTCATTAAAATGGATGAATATCCAACTGCCGTACCGATTTCCAATATTCTTTCCGGCTTTTTAATGGATAAAAGCACAGATATAAGACTTGCCACTTCCTTTTGGATAATTGGTAAATCCGATATCGAAGCTTCAGTTTCTATTTCTCCTAAAATGCCTTCCTTCTTAGGAATCATTTCCCTAATAAAAGTATTAATATAGTCGTAATTAATTTCACTCATTTTCTTCCACCTTTATTATAATCATTAAAGACGAAAGAGTTTTCTTTCGTCTTAACAGTTTTCCCTAAAATTTTTGATTGTATTTTTGTTTCGCGAGATTATGCTCTTCTCCAGTTTTAGTAAATTCATGTTCACCGGTTTCTTCATCCTTTAATACAAAATAATAGTAATCATGTTCTTCTGGATAAAGCGCCGCTTTAATCGATGCTTCCCCTGGATTGCATATTGGTCCTATAGGAAGCCCATTATATAGATAGGTATTATATGGTGAATCTACTTCTAAATCTGTATAAAGAAGACGATCTTTTCTTTTTCCGAGAGCATACATGACCGTAGAACACATCTGCAAATTCATATTGCTGTCAAGCCGATTATAAATAACGCCTGCGATTTTTGGGCGTTCTTCGTCTAATTTTGCTTCCTGCTCAATGATAGATGCAATAGTTATGATTTGATCCATACTATAGCCTAATTCTTCGGCTCTATCATAATACTCCGGTTTTACAATTTCGTCAAATCTTCTAAGCATTTTGCTAATAATTTCCGATGCTTCTCCATCTTTCCGAATCTCATAAGTATCCGGGAAAAGATAACCTTCTAAACGATTGTTTCTTTCGGGAATCATGGAGAAAAAGGCATAATCGTAATGGGTTTCTTTCAGTGCCTCAATAAACTCATCCTTCTTGACAATGTTTTCATCTTCTAATCTTTGTGCAATTTTTTCAATCGTATAACCTTCAGGTATGGTAAATCTTATGCCTTCAACCTTACTTCCTTCAGATGTCAGTATCTTCATGATTTCTTCTTCATCCATACTGGTTGATAAGAGGAAATTTCCTTCTTTGAACTTTCCATCATACTTAAAATATCTGCTTTTTAACTCAAACCATAAGGCGTTTTTAACCAGCCCTTCTTCCTCCAGTTGCTTGGCAATTTCCTTAGTGGTTGCACCTTTTTGGATGGTTACTTCTACTTCTTTGATACTTTTCGATTGCGCAGATGGTTGATGGGCAATATCATAAGCATATTTAAAAGCTAGATTACCTATAAAGACACAAGAAAAGATGATTAATACTAAAATACATAGATTGATAATACTTTTTGTCAAATGTAAAAGTACTTTTTTCATTTTTCCACCCTATTCTGATTAAATCTATAATAATTATACAACATTTATTACATTAATCAACTTAAAGCTATAAGAATATTTAAAAAGGACACATGTAATCATGTATCCTTATAATAAAAATATATTTTTAATATGGATCTATAAAGTCCAAATTAAAATCTATAGACTCACTAATATTCTTATAAATCTCAAGGATCATTTGACTTAAATCAATTTCTGCTTGAATAAAAGAAGAAATATCTGAATCCATCACCAAGGATGAATACATATCTTGTAAAACTTTAAAATATTCATGTGAAGGAGTGGAGTGATTTAAATTTTGTGCTTCTAACTTAAATCTTTGACGTCTAAACTCATTTAATTTCTTCATTGCTTCTTCATCTTGTTCTAATTTTGATTGTAAGTCTTTATAGGCCTTATATTGATCACTTTCATGTATTGCATTTATAAGTATATGAACTGCTTCATTAACATTCGCCATTATCGTAGCCCCCTACTTTTATTAAACCTCCATAATAATAGGTAATATCATAGGACTTCTCTTTGTCTGCTGCCACAAATAATCTCTAAGTGTATCTTTAATTAAACTTTTTATTTGTGACCATTCTGTAATTTGCCTTTGTTCGCACTGATTTAAAGACTGTTTTACTACATTTCTCGCTTCATCCATGAGATTTTCAGATTCTCTGACATAAACAAAGCCTCTGGAAATGATATCCGGTCCAGAAATCACCGTATTGGATGCCTTATCTATAGTAACCACTACAACCAATAATCCGTCTTGGGATAAATGTCTTCGATCACGTAGAACAATGTTGCCTACGTCCCCTACTCCCAATCCGTCTACCAAAATTTGTCCGGACGGAACGGTTCCTGTTACCTTGGATGAATCCTTGGTTAATTCCAGGACATCTCCATTGGAAAGGATATGGATATTTTCCTTTGGCATACCTAACATCATAGCCAATTCGGCATGATGCTTCAAATGTCTATATTCTCCATGGACAGGAATGAAGAATTTAGGTTTTACTAAGCTGTGAAGCAATTTTAATTCTTCTTGACATGCATGTCCTGAAACATGGGCGTCTTCATAAACTACATCGGCACCTTTACGGAACAGCTCATTAATTACCTTGGAAACAGTTTTTTCATTTCCAGGAATCGGAGAAGAACTTAATATAATCTTATCCCCCGGTTTAACTTCCAATTGTCTATGATCGGAGGTCGCAATTCTAGATAATGCAGCCATAGGTTCTCCCTGGCTTCCAGTCATAATAATAACAATTTGATCGTCATTGTATTTCTTGATCTCAGAGAGTTCAATAAGCGTATTCGCTGGTATATCTAAATAGCCCAACTCACTGGCTGTTTTTACTACATTCACCATACTTCTTCCAATCACTGCAACTTTTCTGTCGTGTTTGTATGCAGCATTAATGATTTGCTGAACTCTATCCACATTGGATGCAAAGGTAGCTACCATTATGCGGTGATTGTCTACTTCAGCAAAAATTTCTTCTAAAGCGTTCCCAACCGTTCTTTCAGACATTGTATACCCTTTTCTTTCAGCATTGGTACTGTCTGCAAGTAATGCTAGTACCCCTTTACTTCCTAAGACTGCAAAACGCTGCAAGTCAATGGCATTTCCGTTGATAGGCGTATAATCCACTTTAAAGTCACCTGAATGAATGACAACTCCTATCGGGGTGTGTATTGCCAGTGCCACTGCATCAGAAATACTATGATTGGTTCTGATAAACTCAATCTTAAAGGGCTCTAAATCGATTGTCTCTCCGGTAGATACGCAATGTCTTTTTACAGTACGAAGTAAATTATGTTCTTTTAATTTATTCTCAACCAAACCGATTGTCAGCTTTGTTCCATAAATAGGAACGTTTAATTCTTTCAGAAAATAGGGCAGTGCTCCTATGTGGTCTTCATGTCCATGGGTTAGAATCATACCTTTTATTTTTTCAGCATTCTTTTTTAAATAGGTTATGTCCGGTATTACCAAATCAATCCCCAACATTTCGTCTTCAGGGAATGCCAAACCGCAATCTATAACAATAATATTTTCGTTATATTCAAAAACGGTAATATTTTTACCGATTTCCCCTAGCCCCCCTAATGGAATAATTTTTAATTTTGATTTCTTAGTTGCCAAAACTACACCTCCATTGAATTTATGTAAAAATTTAGCATTTTATAGGCAATATACTCTATTTATAATTCATATCATCGTTTATTATATATTTTTGCCAAAAAAAATTATCTTATTTATGAGATTCGTAATTATTCTGAAGGCTTCATACATTTTGAACAAATTCCATAAAATTTTACTTTATGGTTTCTGATCTTAAAGATATAATTTTTTTCTATCTGTTCTTCCAAACCTTCTAAAAGGTCTTCTTCGACCTCAATGACTTTTCCGCAAGACTCGCATATTAAATGATGGTGATGATGGTCCTCTTCACTGGAACTTAACTCATATCTGCTGCATCCATCATCAAAATTTAATTTGTCTACAATTTTTATTTCTTCAAATAATTGCACAGTTCTATATACCGTTGCTAACCCAATTTCCGGACAAGTCTTCCTTACATATTCATATATTTCTTCAGTACTTAAATGTTCTCCGCTGTGTTCATTTAAAATATCCAATACAGCGCGCCTTTGTGTTGTTAATTTACATCCCTTTTCTTTTAACAACTCTTTAAAATCTATTCCCTTCATATTCATCCAGGCCCCTCCAATGAAAAGAATTATTTACTTCTTCATAATATTGCCAATCCTGCAACCAATATTAATAGTATATTATCAAAAGCAGGTTTTGTCAATTGATATCCAATATCATTAAAAATCAATGTCGTAATCATTGTCGGCGTCTATGAAATATTGAGCTGCTCTAACCAATTCCTCTTCATCGTCAATCAGTTGATACACCGCTTCGTCATCATTTTCACTGATATCTTTTAATATAAGGGCTTCATCTTCGTCCCCTTCTTCCTCAACTGGCACCACTAATATATAACGTGCTCCATCTTCTTCTACGGCATCGATAATTTCAAACTCTACTTCTTCTCCTGTTTCATCGTCTGTTAAAAAAATTGTGTTATTCATTTCTTTCATAATAATCCTCCATTCTTAATTTTTACTATCCAAATATCCTTGCAATATATAAACAGCAGCCATCTTATCAATTACTTTTTTTCTTTTATTTCTGCTTATATCTGCTTCCAATAGGATGTTTTCTGCTGCTTTGGTACTTAATCGTTCATCCCATAAAATGACTTCAAGAGAAAACTGCTTTTCAAGCTTTTCCTTGAATGCCAGAGTTTTTTCTGCTCGAGGACCTAATGTATTATTCATATTTTTAGGAAGTCCGAGGACGATTTTTTCGACATTATACTGATCAATTAAGACCTTGATCCTCTCCATACTTTCTTTAAGGTTATTTTCATCTTTTCTACGGATAATTTCTACCCCTTGGGCTGTCCAGCCAAAAGGATCACTCACTGCAATGCCAATGGTCTTTTCACCGTAGTCCATACCCATAATTCGCAAACTTTTGTCTCCTCTCAACATACACAACTATTCATTCTGATTATATACGTACAAATACGGAAATACAAGATATATCATGCAGGTTGCACTCATTACTATGCCTGAATCGTTAAAAAGAACAGCTCCACTCATAGCACCGATAAAAGAAGGGCCTACTTTTTTTATTATTGGATGATCGGTATCGAAATAGAGCCCCAAGATAATCAAAGCCGTTAATAAGAACTTTGACCACATGGAATACTTAATCAACTGCAGATTCATAATAAGCTTTCTTTTTAAAACTTCAACAATATAATAAAAATTGCCGTTTATAAATTGTGATATTGTCTGCCCTAAATGGGATTGTTTTTCAATAAAATAATAGTCTATTGTAATCCAGAGGACTCCAGATAAAAATAGAGCAAATAAAATTGAATAGTTGATGTATTTTTTCTTTTTATTCATGTAGTGATGGGTACAAAATAAAAGCATTCCAAATAAAGCGGCAAGCATTCCTCCAAAATTTGCTCCCCATAAAGACATACCTAATAACAATATGAAAAAAAGTTGTAAACTCATGGAAACAGTTTTAAAATTGCGGAAATCACCAACAGAATATAAAAATAAATATAGATTTCCTATTATAATTCCGGCATATTCATTTCCGATGCCATAAAATCTGGCACCAATAACAGGATCATACCCTAGCATCGAATTTCTCATCAATGGAGAACCAAATAGAGTATCCAATGCTAGTATAATTAAAATTGTACCAGATGTCACTTGTAAAACTTTTTTATAGGAGGATATTTGAAAACCTATATAAAAAATACTCGATACAACAATGAAATAACTGAGTATCATAAAGAGGACATTGTTAAAATGGATCATCAATAAAACAGGGCTCCACAAAACTGATAATAGGATGGAATGATATAGTTTTTTAACTCGAAGCCTGTCAATACGATCAATGAAACTAAAGAGTATTATAAGCAGGATTAACAATAAAGTATAATTTTTAATGACCGGTGAACGTAATGAATTCATATTCCTGATTTTTTCTAAATCTCTCATCATTACAGAAAACGCATTGTTATTAGGATGAATTTTTATCCCGTTACTAAACATACCATTATGATCAATTCCCAATTGATTAAGTATTGTCGGAGCAATATCCAAACTTGTGATGATTCCTAGTCTTCTTGTGGTATCTGCACTAACTAGTCCCGGCTGCGGATTTCTGCTATCATAAAATAAAAATGGTGTTAAATCCGAGCTGTTTTCCCTATTATATGGGCAGAATAAGTAAAGCTGCACTGAATTCTGATTGATAAAATTCAGTAAAAAACTCTGATTTTCAACTGTATGATACAAATCCATATCAATTAATATAATATCAGCCTTTTGTAAAATGTCTACATTGTCTTCTGAATATAATTCAATAAAATCCTTAGCTTCATATGTAATTTCTCCAGAAGCATTTTCAATTATTTTTTTTGTATCTGGATCATCAGAAAAAATGGCTGTAGAAAAATTCGATTGGCTCAGCAAATCCCCCAATCCATTTTCTACAGCCCCCATATCATTTATCTCGTAATAACTCCATCGTCTTCCTGCATTGATTGTACCGTAGTACTCAATTTCTCTATTTCTATGGTTCGTTCTGATGTTCATAGAACCTACTACACTTTTTGAAACCAATGACGATACTAATGGAGAGTCAATCAAATCATTCCACGAACTCTGAGATGAAATTAACAGTATAATCTTATTTTCCGCTCCATATAAATTCATTGGCATAATCAAGCATGCCAGAAAAGTCAGAAAACAAATTCCTATTCTTTTGTACATTTAACAAGTACTCCTTATTTTTGCTCAAGATAATTTTTTACCAATTCTTCAAGCAATTCGTCCCTTTCTAACTTTCGAATCATGCTTCTTGCATTATTATAACTTGTGATATAAGTTGGATCTCCTGATAAGATATAGCCCACAATTTGATTAACAGGATTATAGCCCTTTTCTTTTAAAGCTGCATAAACACTCAATAAAATATTTTGTATTTCATTCACATCTTCTTTATCTACATTGAATTGAACAGTTTCATTAAATTGATTCATAATTTCACTCTCCCATAATATCTACATTACAAAATATAGAGAAAGATTAAATAAAATAATTTACATTGATACATAAAGCCCTTTCTCTTAAATAGACTGGTGACAAATGTCAAACGATGACGATCTACACAGTCACTTTCTATAATATATCTATATGATAATACAAAATATTTCTTTATGCAAATCAAAATTGATTTTTATTTCTGGATTTAAATAGAACTATTAATATCCCCTATCAATGTATCATTTTTAACTTCTTTAATTTTTACCTTAAGAATTTCATTTTCTATGTTTTCTTTTGAAAATGCAGTCACTTTCAAATAATTGGGGGTATATCCTTCATATGAATCTTTCTGATTGTCTACCGGGTTCTCGAATAAAACCTCTAAAGTCTTTCCAACTTGTTTGGATAAAAAGCTTTTCTGCATTTCTTCTCCCAAAAGAATCATTTGATGACTTCTTTCATCTTTAATTTCAGGGCTGATTTGATTGGGCATTTTGGCAGCGGGCGTTCCTTTTCTTGGAGAATATTTAAAAACATGAATTTGAGCAAATCCTATTTCCTTTACAAAGTCATAGGATTGTTTAAATTCTTCTTCAGTTTCTCCGGGAAAACCAACTATGACATCTGTGGTAAAGGCAATATCTTCAATGTTTTCTCTTAATAACTCAACTGCCTTTTTGTATTTTTGGGTATCGTATTTTCTGTTCATTCTTTTTAGAGTGGTATCACATCCGCTTTGTAAGGATAAATGAAAATGAGGACATATTTTAGGAAGACCTTTTATTCTTTTTACAAATTCTTCAGTAATAATAGAAGGTTCAATGGAGCTTAGCCGAATCCTTTCTAATCCATCTATAGTATGCACCATTTCAATTATTTTTAGTAAATCCATATCTTCTAAGTCTTTTCCATATGAAGCGACATGTATTCCAGTCAGCACAATTTCTTTGAAGCCGTTATTTACCAAACCTTGTACTTCTTTCATTATATTCTCCGGTTGCCGGCTTCTAATAGGCCCTCTGGCATAAGGAATAATGCAATAAGTACAGTATTGATTGCAGCCCTCTTGAATCTTTAAATAGGCACGGGTTCTTCCTTCCAATTGATGCACCGATAATTCTTCAAACGTTTTTACGTTCATAATATTATCCACTGCACTAATCATATTTTGTTCTTCTTCATATTTACGAATTAACTCAATAATTTTAGATCTCTGATCCGTTCCAACGATAATATTAACCCCTTCAATCGCCTGAACTTCCTCAGGAGCTGTCTGAACATAACATCCCACAACAGCTACAATTGAATTGGGATTAATCTTCTTGGCTCTTCTGATCATTTGCCTGGATTTTCTATCACCCAGATTGGTTACAGTACATGTATTAATGACATAAACGTCTGCATATTCATCAAAAGAAACAATATCGTAATGATCGTTCTTAAACAGTTCAATCATTGCTTCTGTTTCATATTGATTGACTTTACATCCTAATGTATAAAAAGCTGCCTTTGCCATTGCTTCACCTCATGTTATAAATATTATGATTCTTTGATATCTATGATATACCAAAACATTCCATTAAATAAACAACTTAAATCTTATTTATCTGTGATTTATTGTTACTCTCGATAATTGACAAAAATATGTTATAGAATTACTATGATAATAGGATAATAATTAATAAACATATATTCTTAATTTGGAGGTATACAATATGAAATCAATTACACTTTCTTTAAATTCGATTGAAAAGGTTAAAAAATTCGTAAATATTATTGGAAGATATGATGGTGACTTTGACTTGTCTTCAGGGAGATATAAAGTTGATGCAAAATCCATCATGGGGATCTTTAGCTTAGATTTAAGTTCTCCTCTTAAATTAGACATCCATAACGATGAGCTGGCGGAAGAAGTCATTGCAGAAATTCAAAACTATATAGAACAGCAATAAGCAATCCACTCTTAAGAGTGGATTTTTAATGCAAAATTATAGTTTCTGTGTTCTTAATTGCTTCTTCGATCATATCTTCCATAGTCTCTAGAGCTTCTTCTGATTTTTGAATATATTCCAGTTTAGGTTTTGTTTCCGGATGTTTAGGTACAAAAATTGTACAGCAATCTTCATAAGGAAGAATCGACGTCTCATAGGTATCGATTTTCTTCGCAATGGAAACAATATCTTCTTTATCGAATCCAATAAGTGGCCTAAAAACAGGCAATGATACCACTGCATTGGTTACAGCTAAGCTTTGAATGGTCTGGCTTGCCACTTGTCCTATACTTTCCCCGGTAATAAGGGCTTGTGCATTTTCTTCATTCGCAATTTTTTCTGCAATTCGCATCATAATTCTTCTCATAATGATTGTTAATTGCTGATGAGGGCATTTCTGATAAATTTCCATTTGTATATCAGTAAAAGGAACAATATACAACTTGAATCTGCCTGTATAAGCTGCAATTTTCTTTGCCAAATCAACGACTTTTTGTTTTGCTCTCTCACTGGTATAAGGAGGACTTTCAAAATACACTCCCCCAATTTCTACGCCTCTTTTTGCAACCATCCATCCAGCTACAGGACTATCAATTCCTCCAGATAAAAGAAGCATTGCCTTTCCGTTGGTGCCTAAGGGCATTCCTCCGGGTCCCGGAATTACCTTGGAGTATACATATAGAGAATTTCTAAGTTCAATATTCAGTCTGATCTCAGGATTGTGAACATCAACTTTAAGCTGATCTCCCATATGGGTTAAAATATATGCTCCCACTTCTTTAGAAATTTCCATGGAGTTAAGCGGATAATTTTTATTTGAGCGTCTTGTTTCTACCTTAAAAGTGTAATTATTGTGTTCACATACGGATTTCATATGATAAAGAGCTGTTTCTCTTATAGCATCCATATCCGTTTTTTCATTTTTGATGCCTATACAGATCCCTACAACACCAAATACTTTTGTTAACTTGTCAACGATTTCTTCTGTGTCAATATGATCATCTTCTGGCTCTATTAAGATCCTGCCTTGTTCTTTTTGAATCTGAAAATTTCCTAACGCTTTAATGCTAAGCCTGATATTTTTGAGCAGTGCGTTTTCAAACAAATATCTGTTATTGCCCTTGATTGCAATTTCTCCATATTTTATAAGAAAAATATTTTTCATTTCTTGCTTCCTCCTCGTTTGAATCTGCGAAGTGTAGGTATTATTTCTTTTAAGGCTTGTACACATGCTTCTACTTCATCTTCTGTATTGTATTTTGAAAAACTAAATCTCAGTGCTCCTTGTATTTCATCGTCTTTGAGGCCGATTGATCTTAAAGTGTCGCTAGGCTGAGGATGATTGGAAGAACAGGCTGATCCTGTTGAAACATAAATCTTTTTGGCTTCTAATGCATGAAGCAGAACTTCTGCCCTAATGTCTTTAAACATAATATTGATGATATGGGGTGATCCTTCTTCTATGGAGGGTCCATTTAGATAAACATCTTCAATATTTTCGCTTATACCTTTCCAAAGAGCATTTTTTAAATCATATAAATGTTTTGTGACGCCATCTAATTCTTTATAGGCATTCTTTGCAGCTATTCCTAACCCTGCAATCCCCGGAACATTCTCAGTTCCGGATCGAAGTCCTCTTTGTTGGTCTCCTCCAAACACTAAAGGCTTAAGTCTTACATCCTTTTTCTTATAAAGGACACCAATGCCTTTTGGACCGTAAAATTTATGAGCACTTATACTCAGTAAATCGATATTCCACCTTTTTACGGGAATAATGAATTTCCCAAAGGATTGAATGCCATCTACATGGAATAAAGTACTGGGATTGATAGTTTTTATAATTTTCCCGATTTTTTCAATAGGCTGCACTGTTCCAATTTCATTATTGACGTGCATAATGCTTACTAAGATCGTGTCTTTGCGAATGGCTTCCTTGAGTTGATCTTCATCCACATAACCCGCTGGATCAACAGACAGATAAGTCACCTCAAATCCGTCTTCCTCCAAAGCTTGAAAAACACGATAAACAGAAGGATGTTCTATGTTAGTTGTAATAATATGTTTACCCATTCGATGATATGCGAATGCCGTACCACGAATGGCTAAATTATTGGATTCTGTTCCACCGGAAGTATAAATAATTTCATCTTTTTCAACTTTTAATAATGAAGAAAGGATTTCCGTGGTATTTCTAATATATTTTTCAGCTTCAAATCCTTTTCCGTGAAGAGAAGAAGGATTTCCATAATCGTCCTTTAATACCGTGATCATTTCTTCTATAACTTCTTGCGAAGGTTTAGTTGTTGCAGCATTGTCAAAATATATTTCTCTCATTCGTATCACCTGTTTAATTCAATCATTCGTCTATAAGTTTATTTTCAGAAAAAAACTGGCAGGATATCCTACCAGTTTTTTACCTTTTCACCACATTGTTAATCGCTTGGAGCACTCTTGACTTCTCAAAAGGCTTTACAATAAAATCCTTTGCCCCTTTTTTGATAGCATCTACAACCATTGCCTGCTGTCCTAAAGCAGAACACATAATAATCTTCGAATTGGGACTTACTTTTAAAATCTCAGGAACAGCTCTAATACCGTCCATTTCAGGCATTGTGATATCTAAAGTAACAATATCGGGTTTAAGTTTTTCTGCCATTTGAATGGCATCTAATCCATTTCCTGCTTCTCCTACTACCTCGAAGCCTTCTTCAGAAAGCATTTTTTTCAACACCGTACGCATAAATATTGCATCGTCTACCACCAAAAATCTTAAACTTGACATTCTTACACCTCTCCCATTTCGTACATCATAATTGATACAAGGAATAGTCCAGCTGTTTCAGTGCGAAGAATTCTTTTACCTAATGTTATGGGGATTAATCCGCTTTGCTTTGCTAAATTTATTTCACTTTCTTCAAATCCACCTTCTGGACCTATAAATATACCAACAGTTTTGCCTTCAAAACCTGTTAATATATTTCGCAATTGATTCTGGTTTTCCTTTTCGTAAGCAATTACTTTCAAGTCCATTTTTTCAGATGCATTAAAAGCCTCTTGCAGAGTAATAATTGAACCAACTTCAGGTATAATTCCTCTTTGACTTTGCTTAGCAGCTGACTCTGAAATTTTCTGCCATCTTGTTAATTTAGTGGACTGCTTTTTCTCATCCTCTATTTTTATAACTGTTCTCTCAGTAATCATAGGTACAATTTTATGAATACCTACTTCAACAGCTTTTTGAATGATAAAATCCATCTTATCTGATTTAGTTAGGGCTTGAAAGAGTGTAATGTTTACACGGGGCTCTGTCTCAGATAGATAATGTGAAAGAATTTCTGCATAAATATTTTCTTTATTTATAGTTTTTATTATACACTCATAGTCCGTCCCTTGTCTATTACAAATTGTTATTTTATCTCCACTTTTTAGTCTCAATACTTTTGAAATATGTTTTACGTCATCCCCATAAATAACTATATGATCTTCTTGTACTTGTTCGGGATTTACAAAAAATCTAGGCATAAGACATCACTCTTTCATTCTAGCTGCCAATGCGCACCATGAGCCTTTCTCATATAGGTCAATGATATCCAGTCCATTTTTGTCCATTGCTTCTTTAACATCCTGGAGCCGTTCTCTAATAATTCCTGAGGCAATAAATAACCCATTAGTCTTTAAAAATTCTAAAACGGACTGAGAAAGTTCGATGATTACATCAGCAATAATATTTGCAACAACAATATCCGCTTTTTGATCAATAACATCGAGAAGATTTCCTTCGTATAGTTTCATTATATGCTGAACATTATTTGAATTCACATTATTTTTTGCAACTTTAACAGCATTTGCATCTAAATCTACTCCTATTACTGAAGAAGCTCCCAGTTTAGCAGAAGCGATTCCTAATATTCCGCTTCCACACCCAATATCAAATACAACATCGCCTTTAGCAATATATTTTTCAATTAACTCAAGACACATGGAAGTTGTTTCATGGGTTCCAGTACCAAAGGCCATACCCGGATCCATCTCAATGATAACTTCATCATCATCCCTTGGCGTATATTCTTCCCATGATGGTTTTATAAGAATGTTCTTTCCAATTTTAAGAGGTTTATAGTACTTCTTCCATGAATTTGCCCATTCTTCTTCATGTAAAATATCCGTTTTGACTGTGCCTTTACCTATGTCTAAAAACTGTTTAATATGATTTAAACTATTTTGAATTTGAATGATTTTTTCTTCGTAAGGCGTATCTTCCGGTAAATATGCTTTGATGTGTACCTCATCTGCATCTTTATTTTTAAGCAATTCTTCGTCAATATAGTCCCAATCGGTTTTATTCTTTTTTTCCATGGTAAGGGCAATATCGTTGGGATCATCAATTTCTATGGTTGGTATACCGATATTGGTTAATGCATAAGATATTGCTTCTACTGCTTCACTTTTTGTACTAATCGTTAGTCGAACCCATTTCAAATCGTTCATCTCCTTATTTTAATTGCCAAAGGCTTCTCCAAAAGCATCTTTCACTTTTTCAAAGAACCCTTTCCTTCCTTGGTGAACTTCATCTCCACTAATACTTGCAAATTGTCTTAATAATTCTTTTTGTTTTTCATTGAGTTTTGTCGGAACATCAATTTTAACTTGAATATATTGATCTCCTCTAATTTTTGGATTTCTGAGGTTTGGAATACCTTTTCCTTTTAAACGAAATACTGTTCCTGTCTGGGTACCTTCTTTAATGGTATATTGTACATTTCCGTCCAATGTGGGTACAACCAGATCTGCCCCTAAAGTAGCTTGAACGAAGGTAATGGGAATCTCACAATATACATCGTATCCTCGTCTTTCGAATATTGGATGTTCTTGTATATATACAGTAATTAGAAGGTCTCCATTTGGGCCTCCTCTTTCTCCTGGTTCTCCCTTTCCTTGAATTCGAATGCTTTGTCCATGATCAATACCGGCAGGTATATCCACTTGAATGGTTTTTGTTTTTCTTACTTTTCCTTTTCCATTACATGTATTGCAAGGATCCTTTATAATTTTCCCCTCTCCGTGGCATACATCACAAGTCCTTACGCTGGTCATAGAACCAAATAAAGTATTCTGTGTAAATTTAACCTGACCGGTTCCACCGCAGCGGGTACAGGTTTCAGGATGAGTACCTGGCTTTGCACCGGTTCCATGGCAAGTTTCACAAGAATCCCATAAAGCTACATTTATTTCTTTTGCCACCCCAAAAGCAGCGTCTTTAAAAGAGAGTTGAACGCTTACTCTGACATCGGCGCCTTTTACAGGACCGTTTCGTCTTCTTGAGCCCATTCCTCCACCAAACATATCTCCAAAAACGCTGTCAAAGATATCTCCCATATCAAAACCGCCAAATCCGTCAAAGCCACTGCCTCCGGCTCCATTTCCAAATGCAGCATGACCAAATTGGTCATATTTTGCCCTTTTTTGAGGATCACTTAATACCTCATAAGCTTCACTTGCTTCTTTAAATTTTTGTTCAGCTTCTTTATTATTAGGATTCATGTCCGGATGGTATTTTTTTGCTAATTTTCGATATGCTTTTTTGATATCGGCATCTGATGCATTTTTATCTACGCCTAATATCTCATAATAATCCCTTTCTGCCAATTCAATCACCTTCCAATCTAACTACACGCTTTACATCGACTGCATTTAGTTAATTACTTTATTATATAGTTATACTTAACTAAAATCAAATCAATTTCAATCTAATATTTAATGTACTTAGAAAAAGCCAAAGATGTTCTCTTTGGCTTTTTAAAATTATTATAATTCTTTATAATCAGCATCCACTACATCATCATTTGCTCCGCCAGCACCCTGTCCTTCTGGATTTGGGTTAGGACCTGCCCCTGGAGCCTGCTGTTGATACAATTTGGTGGAGATTTCATAGAATACATTTGTCAAATCTTCTTTTGCCTTTTTAAGCTCTGCTACTTCAGCATCACTCATATTTTCTACATTGGTTTTTGCTAACAAATCTTTCAATTTATTAAGCTCAGTTTCTACTTTAGTTTTGTCTCCAGCTTCTACCTTATCTCCAAGGTCTTTAAGTGTCTTTTCTGTTTGGAATACCATGGATTCTGCTTCATTTTTGGTATCAATTGCTTCTTTTCTCTTTTTGTCTTGTTCTGCATATTGCTCTGCTTCTTTAATTGCTTTTTCAATTTCTGCATCGCTTAAATTTGTGCTTGCAGTAATTGTAATATGTTGTTCCTTACCTGTTCCCAGGTCCTTAGCTGATACATTTACAATACCGTTAGCATCTATATCAAAGGTAACTTCAATTTGTGGAATACCTCTTGGAGCAGGAGCTATACCGTCGAGTCTGAAACGTCCCAAAGTCTTATTGTCTCTCGCCATTGGACGTTCCCCTTGAACAACATGAATATCAACAGCTGTCTGATTATCTTCTGCGGTTGAGAAGATTTGGCTTTTTCTTGTAGGAATCGTTGTATTTCTTTCAATTAATTTTGTTGCAACGCCACCTAAAGTTTCAATTCCAAGAGAAAGTGGTGTTACATCAAGAAGAAGAATATCTCCTGCACCAGCATCTCCTGCTAATTTTCCACCTTGAATGGATGCACCGATTGCTACACATTCATCAGGATTAATTCCTTTAAAAGGTTCTTTTCCAGTAAGTTTCTTAACTGCGTCTTGAACTGCAGGAATACGGGTTGATCCCCCAACCAATAATACTTTGTCTAATTCAGATGGATTTAACCCTGCATCTGATAAAGCTGTTCTTACAGGATTCATAGTTCTTTCAACTAAATCAGCAGTCAATTCGTCAAATTTTGCTCGTGTCAAGTTCATATCTAAATGCTTAGGGCCTTCTTGATTTGCGGTAATAAACGGTAAATTAATATTTGTAGTGGTTACAGTAGAAAGTTCTTTTTTTGCTTTTTCAGCAGCTTCTTTAAGTCTCTGCATTGCCATCTTGTCTTGACTAAGATCTATTCCTTCAACTTTTTTGAACTCTTCTACCAAATATTTTATAATTCTATCATCAAAATCGTCTCCACCTAAACGGTTATCTCCATTGGTTGCAAGCACTTCTATAACGCCATCACCGATTTCTATAATGGAAACGTCAAAAGTTCCTCCTCCTAAATCGTATACCATAATTTTTTGTTCTTTTTCGTTTTCAAGTCCATAAGCCAAGGCTGCTGCTGTAGGCTCGTTGATAATTCTCTTAACATCTAAACCTGCAATTTTACCTGCATCCTTTGTTGCTTGTCTTTGACTGTCAGAAAAATACGCAGGAACAGTAATAACTGCTTCGGTTACAGTTTCGCCTAAGTACGCTTCTGCATCTGCTTTTAATTTTTGTAAAATCATTGCAGAAATTTCTTGGGGACTAAAAGCTTTATCATCAATCTTTACTTTATAGTCGCTTCCCATATGTCTTTTTATAGAAATTACTGTTTTATCAGGGTTAGTTACCGCTTGGCGTTTTGCAGTTTCTCCGATTAATCTTTCCCCTGTTTTAGTAAATGCAACGATAGAAGGGGTTGTTCTTGCTCCTTCTGAATTTGGAATAACAACAGGTTTACCACCTTCCATTACAGCAACACAAGAATTGGTTGTTCCTAAATCGATACCGATTATTTTTCCCATAATTTATTTATCCTCCTTATGATTCTTTATTAGTTTGCTACTTTGACCATACTGTATCTAATGACTTTATCTTTAAAGATATATCCTTTTTGAAACTCTTCTACAATTTCATTTTCTCCAAACGCTTCATCTTCAACATGAGTTACTGCATTATGGAGGTTAGGATCAAAGGTTTCGCCAACAGCTTTTATTTCTTCTACTCCCATTGAATTTAAGATATCTTTAAATTGTCTATAAATCATTTCCATTCCTTGCAAGAAAGAATTGGATTGTTCGTCTTTTTGGGCAGTACCTAAGGCACGTTCAAAATTATCAATTACAGGAAGTATTTGCTCAATCGTATTGCGTATGCCATCTTCATAAAGCACTGCTTTTTCTTTTGTTGTTCGTTTGCGGAAGTTATCAAACTCCGCCATTGTTCTTTGAAGACGGTCTTTTAATTCATCACATTCCTTTTCTTTTTCCTTCAATTTATTTTGTATTTCTTCTACATTTTGAGAGGTAAGCTCTGCGTCTGTATTTTCTTCTTTTGTACTTTTCTCTTCTTGGTTTGCTTCGATTTCTGCACTATCCAGGATTTCGTTGTCAACTTCGTTATTAAGAGTTTTATCTTGCTCCACTTGCCCCACCCTTTTCTTTATATTTTATCCATCAGAATTTTTCTCCAGCAATTTATCCATATTGCTTGATATATATGATAATAAAGATACAACTTTGTCATATTCCATTCTCGTAGGTCCAATAATACCAATGGTTCCTACTTTTCTGCCGCCTATTTCATAGGAAGCAGTAATCAAACTGCAATTTTTGATTTCTTCTATTTCATTTTCTTCTCCAATAGTTATATTGATACCATTGGATGCATTTTTTGATAAAATGGACATCAATACTTCTTTTTCTTCTAATGTATGAAAAAGCTGCTTTGCCTTAACAATATCACTAAATTCAGGAAAGTCCAGCATATTCATAGTGCCGCTTAAATAAACTTCGGGGGTAATCTTTGTTTGAATTGTCTTAGCAACTGCATCAAGTATTGGGTTTACAATTTCTCCATAGATGCCCATCTTCACCTTTAATTCCTGGATTAAAGGAAGATTAATTTGCTCCATCGTCAATCCTTTTAGGGATTCATTAAGCATTGCAGATAACTTGTTCAGCGTATTTTGATCTGCCGGGATATCCATCTTAATGATGTTATTGGTTACAAGATTGGCGTCTGTCACAAGCATAAGAATAATTGAATGCGTATCTAAAGGAATAAGCTGCATATGCTTTATCTTAGTTTTATGAATTACCGGGGAAGAGACTATAGAAGTATAATTTGTATATAAAGATAGTAATTTTGCTACTTCTTTCATTAGTGTATCGATTTGATCCACTTTTTGCTGAAGTAATTTCTCAATCATTTGTATATTATTTCGATTAATGGCTTTATGTTCCATTAATTGATCCACATACAAACGATATCCTTTATCCGAAGGAATACGCCCTGCCGATGTATGGGGCTGAATAATAAATCCCCATTCTTCCAGATCAGACATTTCATTTCTAATCGTGGCTGAACTTACTCCCAATTCATATTTTTTAGAAATGGTTCTAGAGCCTACAGGTTCGCCTGTAAGAATATAATCTTTAATAATCGCATAAAGTATTTTTATTTTTCTGTCGTCTAAGATCATATTATCATTCCCCCTGATTTGTTAGCACTCAATTATTGTGAGTGCTAACTTCAAATTTAAAATACCATCTTAGAAATGATTTGTCAAGATATTTATTCATTATTCAGGTAGAAATTCTGCAAAAACAGTATTGGATACATCTAAGCCTTTAGGCGTGAGCCTGATAATATTCTTATTATTTTCGACAAGCCCTAACTTTACTAATTTTTCAATCTTTTTCCCAAAGAGTTTCTCAAAAGATACTTGAAATGTATGATTAAATTGTTCGACCGATATGCCTTCTAACAGCCTTAGCCCTAAAAACATATACTCTGCATACTGCATGGGAAGAGAAATATTTTCTGCGTCCTCTTTTAAATCTGCAATGCTTCCGCTTAACTTAATATATTGATCTAGATTATAAGTGTTGTGATAGCGCTCTCCATTATAAAATGAATGTGCCCCTAATCCCATTCCAATATAGGGTTTGTATGTCCAATAAACTAAATTATGTTGACTCGAAAATCCGGCCTTAGAAAAATTAGAGATTTCATATTGTTTATATCCCATTTTATTTAAATACCATCCGGCATAATGGTACATTGCTCGATCTGCTTCAGCATCATTGAGTTTAATTCTTCCTTCTGCTTCCCATTGTCCAAAGGGTGTATCTTCTTCGATGGTTAAACTGTAGCATGAAATATGTTCCGCATTTAAGAGCGTAACATTTTTTAAAGTATCCATCCAGTCCTCTAAAGTTTGATTGGGCAGGGAAAACATTAAATCAATATTGATATTGTTAAAACCAAGGCTTCTAGCTAAATAATAGTTTTGGACAAACTCTTCTACGGTATGGATTCTTCCTAAATCTTTCAGGAAACTATTTTGATAGGCCTGAAGACCTATGCTCAATCTATTAACATGGCATTCTTTCAAGAGCTGAAGTTTCTCTAAATCCAATGTTCCCGGATTGCTTTCTATTGTAATTTCTGCTTCGCTTTTTATATTAAAATTATGAAATAAACTCTGTAAAATTGTACGCAACAAATGAGGGGAAAGAACAGTAGGAGTTCCTCCCCCAATAAATATGGTGTTTATCTGGTGATTCTGCAACAATATTCCGTATTGATTGATTTCTTCTTTTAATGCTGATACATATGAAGCCATTTGCTCATTTTTATTGGCATAAGATGCAAAATCACAATAATAACATTTCGATTGGCAAAATGGTATGTGAATGTATAAACCGATTTGATTGTCCATCTTTTTACTCCAATTTTAATACGCTCATAAATGCAGATTGAGGAACTTCTACATTTCCAACTTGACGCATTCTTTTCTTTCCTTCTTTTTGTTTTTCTAAAAGCTTTCTTTTACGGGTAATATCTCCGCCATAACATTTAGCAAGTACGTCTTTTCTCATAGCACTAATGGTCTCACGGGCAATGATTTTATTTCCTATGGCAGCTTGTATAGGAATTTCAAATAAATGTCTTGGGATTTCTTCTTTTAATTTTTCAGCAATTTTTCTTCCTCTCTCATATGCTTTATCACTATGTACAATAAAGCTAAGAGCATCTACCAATTCCCTGTTAACCAGAATATCAAGCTTAACCAGATCGGATTCCTGGTATCCTATTAATTCATAATCAAAAGAAGCATATCCTCTTGTTCTGGATTTTAAAGCATCAAAAAAGTCGTATATGATTTCATTAAGTGGAAGATGATACGTTAGTACTGCCCGGGTTTCTTCAAGATAATCCATTCCTAAATACTCTCCCCGGCGTTCCTGGCATAGCTCCATGATCGCTCCTATGTAGTCTGTAGGTACAATGATTTCTGCCTTTACAATAGGTTCTTCCATATGGTCTATCTCTGATGGATCAGGAAGATCTGCAGGATTAGACAACTCGATGACCTCTCCATTGGTTTTATAGACTTTATAAATAACACTGGGGGCGGTAGTAACTAAATCTAAGTTGTATTCTCTTTCCAAACGTTCTTGAATGATTTCCAGATGGAGTAACCCCAAGAATCCACATCTGAAGCCAAAACCTAATGCTATTGAGTTTTCAGGTTCATATACCAATGCGGCATCGTTTAGTTGAAGCTTTTCAAGAGCATCTCTTAAATCCTCATATTTGGAGCCATCTGCAGGATACATTCCGCAATATACCATTGGATTGACTTTCTTATACCCAGGAAGAGGTGCATCCGCAGGGTTATTGGCATCCGTAATGGTATCCCCTACTTTAGTATCTTTAACATTCTTTATACTGGCTGCTATATAGCCTACATCCCCTGCACTTAATTCATCCGTCATTATAAAACGGCCTGGACCAAAGAAGCCTATTTCAGTGACATCAAATTCTTTTCCAGTTGCCATCATTTTAATTCTCATGCCTTTTTTGATGGTACCTTCTTTTATTCTGCAAAAAGCTATTGCTCCTTTATAAGGATCATAGATAGAATCAAATATAAGCGCTTTTAGAGGTGCATCAGCTTCTCCTGTAGGACTTGGTATGTCACGAACAACCTTTTCTAATACTTCTTCGATATTGATTCCGGCTTTTGCTGAAATTAGGGGGGCATCTTCTGCAGGAATTCCTATAATATCTTCAATTTCTTTTATAACATGGGAAGGATTTGCACTAGGCAAATCAATTTTATTGATTACTGGTATAATCTCTAAATTATGTTCTATCGCCAAATATACATTGGCTAGAGTCTGAGCTTCTATTCCTTGGGCTGCATCGACAACTAAAATTGCCCCTTCACAGGCAGCGAGGCTTCTAGAAACCTCATAATTGAAGTCAACATGACCTGGAGTATCAATCAAATTAAAAATATATTCTTCTCCATCATCTGCTTTGTATACCAGTCGAACAGCTTGAGCTTTAATGGTTATGCCTCGTTCTCTTTCCAGGTCCATATTATCTAAAACCTGTTCCTGCATTTCTCTTTCTGTCAATAAACCGGTTTTTTGAATCATACGGTCGGCTAAAGTTGATTTCCCATGATCTATGTGCGCTATAATACAAAAATTTCGAGTTTTCTCTTGCTTTGAAAGGGACATGTCTAGTGCTTCCTCCTTAAATCGTTAAAATCTTTTGTGCATATATCTAATAAAACCAACCGTTATTTACAGTTGGTTTCATGGTATTGCGCATCTATACGTCGATATATTATAACACATGGAATCTCAACCCTCAATACCTGTTATTTTACCTTTAAAACTTCACAAAGAATTTTGGCTAGAGGAGCCATAGCGTTTCTAGCTTCTTCTACAGTGTTCGTATTCGCTCCTACTTCGACCAGCAATGACTTTGGAAGCATATGAAGGCTGT
>JAAYPH010000244.1 GCA_012519955.1 Candidatus Epulonipiscium sp. | reverse complement strand
TAAAATGCAATTTTTCATATTTATGCCCTTTACCTCTCCCTTTTCTATTAATCTTTGATCCTATTGATGTGCTAAATTTTATTCTGCTAATAATCTCTTTTCTCCGGTAATCTCCTGTATTTGCTTGATATCTTGTGTTACTTCCAATACGCCCATATATTCTCCTTCCGGATTGCGTACTGCAAAATAACGGATAAGTATATATTTGCTTCCTGCATTAATCCAAAAATCTTCATGATCTTTCTTACCGGACTTAAAGTCTTCTACGATTTTCTCAACTATATGAACACTTGCAGGGGGATGACAGTTGGATACATTTCGTCCGATGATTGCCTTTGTACGAGGGAATATTCTTTCCGAACTTTGGGAAAAGTATTTTACAGCATCATTTTTGTCCACAAAAGTTATGTCAAAAGGAAGGGTATTCAACATATTTGTTAGCTCTTCCACTTTTAAAATACCTGAGGGTAGGGTAATAACACCCGGTTCTTTTGCCTCTTCCTTTATTTCTTCTTTGGCTTCTTTTGCAGGATTCCATACAGGCACTTTATCTACCAAATACTCGATTTCATCTCCGTCATTTGCAATGGATTTCCATTCATCCTGAGTTAATTTTTCAAGAAGCATTGGAAGAAGAATATTTTCTTCTTTAAATATCATTTCCTTTACTTTATCAATTAATGTATTTATTTTGTCTTTCATTATATTGGTATCAACTGGAGATTTGGCTAATAAAGCTTTTGCTTCTTTAATCTGTTCTCTAATCTCATCATCCACTCCCCACATAACTTTAGGAGGGGCGGTAACTCCATACTTCTCTAGGAAAGGAAAGAATAGATTTTCTTTTCTTTGATAATGAAGTCCAATCTTTGATAAATGCTCAATACCTTTCTGTAATTCCTGTATATTCTTTTCATTTAAATCATGATAATATGGTTTTATCTCTTTTTCAATAATTTTTTCAATGACTCTGTTCTCCCTGATGAATGTATTGGCAGGATGTCCCGGTATCTGCTTTTGATCCGTTGGCTGGTGAATTTCTTCAATAGAGCCTTTAAATACAGCTGCATGAACATCACATAATCTTTGGACTTCTGTAATTGGTAACCCTTCTGCTATTAAAGACCCTTCCACTTCGGATATTTCAGAAGCGGATACTCCTGCAAAGGCTTCCTCAAATTGTTGTTTTACCTCTTCTACACTCTTTCCATCATGCAATTGCTTAATTACCTCTTTAATTACATTTTTCCGGTATTCTCTGTTGTTAATACTTTCACTCATAAAAGCTCCTCCTATTCTTTTATTTCATATTCATAATCTATAAAACTCTTTTTAGTGTTTTCCATAGAACCCTTTTTTATGGCTACACCTTTGGGTATTGTTTAGTATATCTAATTATCTTTCAGAATATTGCACCAATAAAATATTGTTTTCCAAATGAATATGCTGATGTAAATCCTGCTCCAATTCTTCCAGATTCTTATAAGTTTTTGCAAAGGTTTCACAAGCATCTGCCGGCAATTGATAATCCTTTGTTATTCTTCTAAGTTCTCTAAGAACTTCTCCTGCTGCTTCATGCTCCGTTATAATTTCATGGGTAAGTTCTTTTATTTGATTTAGTTCTTCTTCCTCCCCTACTATAGGAAATACAAGAGTTTCTTCTTTTAGTAAATGCTGCTCAAGATCTGCCTTTAATTGTCCGTACAAACGATACACTTCAAATAATTCTTTGTGATTTTTACCATGGGCTCTTAACACTATGCTAAGCAGCTCTGCAATTTCTGGTAGCGTCTTACGTAGATAACCGTGATGGGTATCTTCAATATATGCAGACAGTACTTGTGGACTCATTTCTTTAAAATTATTTCCTTGACTAGAATAAAGGTTTTTGCGTTCTTCATCTGCTTGCTGAAGTTTTTCATATAATTCGTCACTTGCTATATTTTGCTCTTTCATTACATCTGTCAACAAACGATGTCCACCGCAGCAATAGTCAATACCATATTCCTTAAAAATCTGTACCGCCTTTGGTAATTCTGCTACTATTGTTCCAATTGTGTTATTTTTATCTGTTATATTCATAAAGAATCCTCCTTTAAGTTATAGCTGCATTACGCAGTGTCTTTTTAATTTCTGACCTTAGTATAACTGGAAGTTTGATAGATTTCTGTGATTGGAATCATATTTTAT
>JAAYPH010000192.1 GCA_012519955.1 Candidatus Epulonipiscium sp. | reverse complement strand
GATTTAATCGGACTATTGTAGAATTGAAACTTAATGCCTTGCAAGCCTGCTAAGGCAAGAAAATTGGATTTAATCGGACTATTGTAGAATTGAAACTGAGGATTTTTGTATGTATTGGCATATATCTCAATAGATTTAATCGGACTATTGTAGAATTGAAACTAGAGTCTCTGGTGTCTGCCTGTTATCTTTTATTTTCGATTTAATCGGACTATTGTAGAATTGAAACATTACAGGTAAAAAAATAAGAAAAACTAGAACATTCGATTTAATCGGACTATTGTAGAATTGAAACCGTTTAGCAGCAGAGGAGGTTTAAATTTATGAATAAGATTTAATCGGACTATTGTAGAATTGAAACCTTGTCAATAATTACTAAATCGCTATTGTTCCCTATGATTTAATCGGACTATTGTAGAATTGAAACTTTATATTTTATATTATGATTTTATCATAAGTAGTGATTTAATCGGACTATTGTAGAATTGAAACCTGTTTTTTCTATATCAATAATTGTATCATCTTTAGATTTAATCGGACTATTGTAGAATTGAAACCGACAAAGTAGCAGAACCTATTTTATCTTCTTTTGGCGATTTAATCGGACTATTGTAGAATTGAAACTATAAATTCCTTAAAATAAAAGTTAAGTGAGAAAATGATTTAATCGGACTATTGTAGAATTGAAACCTGAATGTACTTTTATTTTTCTTTTACCCAGCATTCGATTTAATCGGACTATTGTAGAATTGAAACTCTTTGTACAATACTTATTACATTTATCTAATCCACGATTTAATCGGACTATTGTAGAATTGAAACTCTTGTGCTCTTATTTGCATATAAATTCTATCCTTGATTTAATCGGACTATTGTAGAATTGAAACTAATAAGAGGATTTCTTGCTTTTCTATGAGAGTTAAGATTTAATCGGACTATTGTAGAATTGAAACCTGTATCTTTCAGAACTTGCAATCTAAATGAAGTCTGGATTTAATCGGACTATTGTAGAATTGAAACCTATCTACCCAGCCCCTTTCAATCGTTGCTCTATTCCGATTTAATCGGACTATTGTAGAATTGAAACTTGAGTTCCTCCCGTCGCATCTTGACGTTAGCGCGCAAGATTTAATCGGACTATTGTAGAATTGAAACGGAAAAAAGGGATATGTCGCAAAAGGTTTCCCGACTGATTTAATCGGACTATTGTAGAATTGAAACATAGCAGGAACTATCTTCCCAATCCCATTTTTAAAAGATTTAATCGGACTATTGTAGAATTGAAACATGAATCTGAATACATATTCGACGTTTCAAAAGTTTGATTTAATCGGACTATTGTAAGCTTGAAACATATTCCTTCTGTTTTTTGAATTTGATTGTCAGTATATTGATAAAGATAATTATTTTTATAATCATGTGGATTATTTCCTCCACATGATTTTTTATGTAGTAATTATAGAAATTTGAGATATATTGTAAAAATTGATTGAATAATATAAATTATTGTTATAATATATAAATATAATTTAATTTATAAAAGTTTGGGTTGCGCACTGACATGTTTTTAATCATTAAATTTTGAGGAGGGGTATGATGACGGATATGCATTGCTTATATCCTAAAAAGATAGATAAGAACCTGTTAGATCAATGTTATCGGGATATAAGGGATAGTATGAGTAAAGGTAATATTAATGTTCTAGATGATTATAAGAATATACCTTACGTTCTTGTTGATGAGACCGGAGGATATGTACAGACAAAGGCTTCCGTATATGATGCAGCAAGATTATACGTTGCCCTGGAGTATATTATCTCAAAAAATAAAAATGAAGAATTTGAAAGACTTACAGCCTATCAGGATTTTTTTGATTCTAATCATTCAACAGAGTTACATTCCCTTCTAAATAAATATCTTAAAGGAGAAAAGTCGGATACCTTCCGAGATATTGAAATCGATCTGGTAAAGGGCTCTATTTATAAAATCAAGAAATATTTCCTAGAAAACGATAAAATTAAAGATATTCGCGGCGGTAGCGTAATTATTGATTATCTGAATACTCAAGTGACGGATAAAGTTGTTCAAGATTATCTGATAGATGAATGTAAGATTTACAGTGGCGGAGGCAACGTATTTTTGCTTACTCCTGCAGGAAAAGGGGAGGAAATTTGCAGAGTTTTAGAGCAGAGATATTCGGATATAGCTTTAACAGTACAAAATGCTTTTGAAACTTATCCTACCAATATCAATGAGTTCTTATTTAATTTTAATCAGGTGTCACAAAAGTTGACTATTAAATTAGAAGAAAGAAAAAAAGCAAAAATATATCCGATTAATCCGGAGAGTTCAATTACAGAAATAAAAATAAATGATGAAATCATTCATTTTCCACAGCAGGTTCAGCCTCAATCCGGCGGAGTTTGCGAATTATGCCAGGTAAGAGACGGTAAATATCTTCTAAATAATATTGATAAAAAAATATTAGCCTGTCCTTCCTGCGCCAGAAAAAATCAGACAGGAAGAGATAAATCAAGATTTTATAAAGAGTATCAAAAAGTAACCGGAAAAAGAATCATAAAAGACATAAAGTCTATAGAAGATTTAGGGGATGACAACAAGAGCGTTGCTGTAATATATGGAGACGGCAATAACATGGGCAATGTGGTCAAAAACATCAGAACCCCCTTTGAAATGTCTTACTTTAGTAGAAGAACCGATGAAATAACTAAATCCTGTGTATACCATGCCATTGAAAAAAATATGGGAGAGGAAGCAAGATTTGAAGTAATTGCTTTAGGGGGAGATGATATTTTTATCATTGTACCGGCAAATTATTGTTTAGATATATCTAAAGATATTGTTAAATCTTTTGACGAAGCGTTTAATCATGAGATTACCATGTCTGTAGGTATTTGCATTGCCAAATTTTCAACCCCTATTAAGAATATGTTTGCCATTGCACAAAGGAAATTAAAAACGGCAAAACAATATGTCAAAGCAAAAGGCTTAAACCAAGGTTCCATTGATTTAGAAGTCCTTCAGGGAGTAGGGATAATAGATTGGAATAAAAAACGAAAAGGTTTATTCCCTACAACTCATGAGCAGCTATCCAAATTTGTAGAAGTGCTAAATAAAATGAAACAAGATAAAAAAAGAATTAAGCCAGCTCAAATTTATAAATTCAGATATGCTGCAGAAAAGATGGAGAAGGAAGAATTTAAACTGTTTTATTTATATCAGCAATCCCGCATCGGCAATCAGTATTCTACATATATAGAAAAAATATATAATGTTAAGCATTTTATAGGATTGATTAAAGAAGATAATATAGAATATTCACCCTGGGATGACATTACAATTTTATTGGATTATACAAGGGGGGATGGGCATTGATAAAAAAAGCATATCAAATACAAATAAATATGAAAACGCAGTTTCATATATCCTCTGGAATAATGGAAAAAGGTTTTATAGATAATTACATCATCAAAAAAGATAATAAGACTTATATTCCAGCTTCAACTTTGAAGGGAAAGGTAAGAAATAATTTTAGGCTGTTATTAGGAACTAAAATGGAAGATGAGAAAGCAGAAAAAATCATTTCGTCAATATTTGGCGGTGAGGGCTATCAGCCGGCAAAGATTTTTTTTGAAGATTTAATGCCTGAGGAGCAAAAAGAAATATCTATCCGATATGGGGTAGCTATTGACAGATATAAAAGAATATCTAAAGATAAAGCACTATTTAATTATGAAGCAGCAGAAAAAGGAACATATAGCGGTAAAGTTATCATTTATTTTGACGAAGCAACAATTCAATATAAAGAAGATTTAGAGATGGCATTTTTAATGGTCGATGCCATTGGCAAAGGCAGAAGCAGAGGGCTAGGACATTGTGAAACTTTTATCAAGGAGGCGATATTATGAGGATAAGAATGGATTTTAAGTCGCCTCTGTTGGTTGGCGGGAAAAGGCTAACTTCAAATTATATTGAAGGAATTGATTATATTCCGGGTAATATTGTGAGAGCAGGCTTTGCCAGATATATATTGAACGAATGTGCAGCAAAGGATGGAAGTTATGTAGATATCGATGGAGTAAAACGATATAACTGGGTATACTTTAGAGATTCAGATGCTTGTAAAAGTTGTAAGTTTAGCAGCATATGCAAAAAATTTAGTGATATAAAGTTTTCCTTCTTTTATCCTGAAGGTTCGGAAATAGTACCGTTAACTGCAATGAAATGCAAAGAAGACGACAGCCATGGATATATAGATTCCTTAGTAAGTAAAAGAGAATGCAAAATTTGCGGACAGAGAGTGGAGTTTACTTCCGGTTTAAGAAAAGCTGACAAACCCTATTCAGTGATTTGGAATTACTTTACCAGAACAGCGATTAATCCTTATACAGGAACTTCTAGAGACGGTTCATTATACACTTTAGTTGCTGTAGAAGGAACAGTTAAAGAAAATGATTCTATAAAAAGTTATTTTGAGGGAACTATTGAGGGGATGACAGAAGAGGAACTGCAATTATTTGACGATTTGCGTATTGGAACTCGTTTATCCAGTGGGTTTGGACAAGTTAAATTACATATTTTAGAAGAAAATAATGACAAACCACATCAGTCAATAATTGATAAAATGGAGATTTTTAGCCGTAAATTTAAAAGCGAAAATAATGATATTGATAAATTAAACGATAAACTAAACTACTTCGCCATCGTTTTTGATTCGGACGTGAAATTGCCTTATATAGAATTGGAAGGATATAAAACCACTGACGACTATAAAAAAATATGGCAGGATTCATTAAAGATTGATAAGAACTATTCCATTCAAAAGATTTATGGAGAAACGAATATATATCGAGGGTATGATACTTCAAGAGATATAAAAAATAGTCGGGAAGAAGCAGTGTTACATCTGCAAAAAGGAAGTGTTATTGTACTTAGCAGTACTCTTCCCTTTGAAGAGATATATGATGATTTTTCACAGAAAGCCTTTGGGCTGGAAACGGAAAACGGCTATGGAAGCAATAAGATTTATTATGGGGGTATAGAATGATGGATAAAACAATTAAAAGTAAATTATTGGAATATATTGACGAAATCAAGCAGAATGAGTTGTTTTGGAAGAACATAGGCAATCAGAAATTAGGAAGTACGAATATTAGAAGTATGGCGACAACAGTTCTTAATGCAGATTGTTATAAGGAATTAGAATTGTATGTAGCCTATAAAACTGCTAAAGGAAACGGATGGGAAGAAATTTTTAAGAATGGCAAAAAATTTGGTGAAGTCATTTTGGAATACATGGATAATATTAAAGCTTTATCCAATAGTGAAGAAGAAGCCTTATTAAATATCAGTAAATTCTTCGGATATTTATACTGGTTTAGAAGAAGTATTGAAAAAGGAGGGAAATAATGTTACTGCATAAGTTTTCAAATAAATACATAATACAAGGAACATTGTATGCAAAAACACCTATTCATATTGGATCGGGCAAGGAAAATTTTGACCCTGTGTTAGCGGACAATGGTGTCGTTCGGAATCATAAAGGAGAACCCTTTTTACCGGGAAGTTCTCTAAAAGGGGTAATCCGCTCTTACATTGAAAGAATTCTTAAAAGTGAAGTATATAAGGATTTCAGATCATGCTTAATTGTTAATGATCCGTGTATTTCAGATGAAAAGATCAAAACAATTAAAATAGAACAGTTAAATCCAGAAGATGAAGCAGAAAAAATTTATGGCAAGCTCTGCGATGTTTGTCAACTATTTGGCTGCAATCACTTTGCATCCAAGCTGCAAATCAGAGATGCCAATTTAAAATCAGGAGAAAATGTGTACATAGATATGAGAAATGGAGTTGCAATAGACAGAGATACAGGTACAGCAGCACACGGAAAAAATTACGATTTCGAATGTGTAAGTGCCGGAACTCGATTTGATTTCTATATGTCAGCAGATAATATTGAGGAAAAACATGAAGGTATTTTAAAATTGATTGTTAGTATGTTAAGAAACGGAGAAATTCGAGTAGGAGGCAAAACATCAGGAGGATTAGGAAGTATTGAATTACAAGATTATAAGGTATGTAAAATTACAACAGATAATATAAGAACTTATTTAGAAAAAGGATTAGAAGCAATAGAAGAAGAAAAGGGGTGGTAAGATGTTCAAAAAACTTTACAACGAAGCAAAAATAACGTATACATTAAAAACCCTAAGTCCGCTTTATATTAAATCAGGGAAAAATGATAGTTTGAATCCAACAGGGATAGATGAATCCTTTTTAAAAGTATATAAAGATGGAAATCCGGTTCCTGTTTTACCCGGAACCAGTATCAAAGGTGTTTTTCGCTCCAGAGCCGAAAAGATATTAACAAATTCCTGTGATCCTTTAAATAATAATTGTGGGAAAAAAGTAGATAAGAGGAATGATAATGGAACTGCCAGATATAAAAAAAGCTGCCCTGCATGTAAATTGTTTGGTTCTACTGCCTTAAAAAGCAGAATTCTTTTTGGAGATGCATACCCTGAAGGAGACTATACAATCGGCACAAGGCAAACTGTAGCTATTGACAGAATTACCGGTTCATCTAAAAAAGGTGCTTTGTTTGATTTAGAGTACGTGGAAGATGCCTTGTTTAAAGGAGAAATTGAGATACAGAATTTTTTTCAATGGCATATTAAAGTCCTAACAGAATTATTTGAACAAGTAAACGAAGGATTTGTTATATTTGGGGGAGTTACATCTAAAGGATTTGGACGTATGAAATTAGAAGATTTTCAGATAAGACTGAAATATTATGATAAATCTAAATGCGGCAGTGAATATGAGGATAAAGGTTTTTATATGGAAAAAACAATAAACTCTTTTGAGGAACTCCAAAACATCATCAAGAAAGTGCCTCTTACAACAAATGAGATTGGCAGGTGTGAATACAATGAGCAAGCCTTATAGCTTTGTTCCTTTCTTGCCGGTGAAAGAATATACGAAGGCAGGAACTGAAAAAGGTAAAATAAATATAAAAATAGAAACCTTAACACCTTTACATATTTCATCAGGATATTTAGAAGAAGATAATAACTTATTATATAAACAATTTATTAAATTAAATAATATACCCATTATACCTGGCTCCAGTCTGAAAGGGTGTATAAGGGCTATCACAGAAGCTGTTTCTCACAGCTGTTATTTAGAATCTAAAAATATAGACCATCGTAAATTTTCTCAAAATAAATTTGACAAGAATAAGAACTGTATTATATGCAATATGTTTGGGGCTAAGGGGAAAAGAAGTAAGATTAGATTTGGAGATTTATTTCTTCAAGAAGAGGATGTAAAAGATAAAATTACAATTTTAAGAATTCCTAAATTCCAGAAACCGCATCCAGAGATTCCATTATATTATCAAAATGGGAAATATAAAGGTTATAAATTTTATCATCATGGAGATAACAAAATCTTAGAAAAAGGAAAAGTAGCTTATGAATTTATTGACAAAGGAGCAATATTTGAAGGTTCTATATGGTTTGAAAATATGACAGATCATCAAGTTAACTTATTATGCTTTTCTTTAGGACTTAATGGAAGTATTCAACCTAAGCTCGGATATGGAAAGCCGGCTTATTACGGAAGTATAAAAATAACCACAGATGAAGCAAAATGGATAGAAGCAGCCCATCAATACCAACATGAATCTAATTCAGAAATCCAAAAAAATATACATAGACTCATTGAAATTTTAAATTATGAAAATGGGAAAAAAACGGTAAGTGAATGGAATGAAGGAACCTATTGAGGGAGCGAGGTTATGAATAATAAAGAGATGCTTTTAGAGGTAGCAGAACGAGCAGCTGAATTTATTAATAAAAACGGATATTCTAATTTTATCTCAACAATTCAAAAGATATTAACTGTTTCAAAACATTCCTGTAAAACTGAATATGAGCAGAAGCAAAAGTGTTTTAAATTACTTGATGAACTCAAAAACTCTTCTCAGATAGAAATATTGTCTGGAGGAAAAGATATAAAAAATGGATTCAGACAATTTTTAGAACAACATTTACAATTAAAGAAGAAAAAAGAATACATAGTAGAAAATGAAGATTTTAAAGATTGCACAATAGAAGAAATGGAATATATTTTCGGCTGGACCAGAAGGCTTATAAAAAATAATGAGGCGAATTCAAACAATAATTATTCGAATAGTAAGATTAATTATGGAAGAGAAAAAAGTTGGAAGAATAAAGAAGACACTGGGAATACAGCCATGAAGAATGCATTCATGAAAGCGAATAAAAATTTTAACAAAAGATAAGGAGAATTTGTGTGGGACGGGTGTTAATATCAGTTATTGGAAAAAACGTATACACTGAGACGCAATATATTTTTAACGGTAAACATAAGAAGAGCGATGTCGTAATGTCGGTTTTATACGAAGAAATTCAACCGGAACAAGTATATGTTTTGGGAACAGATACTTCCAGCTGGGATTTTATTGATAAGCTTAATATTCCATATGAAAAAATTCTTATTCCTTATGGAGTGCAAAATGAAGATTATATCCAAATTTTTAAAACAATAGCAAATACTATGGATGTACATGGTAAAGAATTATACATAGATGTAACACACGGATTTCGTAGTATTCCTTTTTATATATTTTCAGCCCTTAATTATTTTAGCCTTACACAAAATGCAAAAATAAAGGGTTGTTATTATGGAATGTTACAACATGGGCAACAAGAAACACCTATTGTAGATATGCAATCGTTGATGGAATTACAAAGCTGGATCGGTGCTTATCATGTTTTTAATTCTAGTGGGAATGCTACGGAAATTGCAAAACTTTTAAAAGAAAAGCAGGATGAAAGTTATAGAAATGGAGATCGTAATAGCAAAAAACCAACAAAATTAAAAAATGTAACTGCAGGCTTAAACAATCTATCTAATGCTATAGGACTGAATTATACAAAAGAAATACAAGAAACAGCAGATTCATTATTAAAATGTTTTTACGATAAAGATGTTCAGGAAGAAATCGAATATTTTACAAAACCTTTTTCTATGATTATACCCATGCTTGTTGAGGATTTAAAAATCATGGTAGAGCATAAATATGTCTGGGAAATTCAATTGTTTTTAGCAGATTTATATTATCGTTATAAACGCTATACAAATTGTCTTACTACGCTTAGAGAATTAATCATTACATATATGATAGAAATAGTAGAACAAAAGCCAGAGCGGGTATATGACCGTGAATATAGAGAAAAGCTTTCAAACGACTTTTATCAATCTACATATGAAGATTACAGGAAAGATATACAAGATTTTTATAAAGATATTATTGACATGAGAAATTCATCGGGTCACTGCGGAATGAGGCAAGATGGTCGAATGCGTCTTACATCTGCAAATCAAACAATTGAAGAAAAAATTCAGTCTGTAAAAAAACTTTTACAAAAGACAAAATAGTTCATTCTCGGGGGATTTAAAATGAATATCGATATTATAAAGGAAAAAACAGACTTCTGGATGAGAATGGACAGAGCCACAGAAGAACAAAGAATAGAAGCTGAAGCATATTATGAGAAAGAATTAATGCCTTTAATCATTGAGACATTTGTTAGTCGAGAAGAAAATAATAATATTGTTCATCCAGAATATATGATTTTATCCGTTGGAACTTCTTACGAACCACTGGTACTTTCACTTAAATTAATACAGCCTAAAAAAGTATTATTTTTATACACTGAAGATACTGAAGAAAAAATTGATAAAATACTTCAGTTTGTTCCGTTGAAATCAAGTCAATATAAAAAAGAAAAGGTTGAAAAGTCAAATACTTTATTGGTTTATCAAAAAATCAAACAAGCTTATTATGATTGGGGAAAACCTCAAAACATTTATATTGATTTCACCGGGGGAACGAAAGCCATGTCATCTGCAACTGCCATGGCTGGGGCAATGTTAGGAGCAAAATTAATATACATAGGTAATGAAAATTATCTTAAAGACTTTAGAAAACCCTATCCTGGAACAGAATTTTTAGAAGAAATACCTAATCCATACTCTGTGTTTGGTGATATTGAAGAAGACCGCGCTAACGATTTATTACAGCAACACGACTATGTAGGAGCAAGAAAAATATTTGAAACTTTAGTTCATAAAGTTCCTGATCCTAACAAGAAAGAATATTTTCATATCTTATATTTGCTAACCTTAACATATGAGCATTGGGATTCTTTAGAATTTGGTAAAGCCACAGGAAACATGAATAAACTTGTTAAAGAAATAGAAAAGTATTCACTGTTTAACTCTAATTGTATTTTGGCAGATAAGCTCATTCTCTTAAGAAAACAGAGAGACGTATTAAACATTATGGATCAAAATGCAATGCAAATACGAAAAAATACTCCAATGGAACTCTTATTAAAACTTGAAGAGATCCTTCCTTTGATGTTTACAATATATCATAATGCAAAGCGTAGAAGCGAACAGGCAAAATATGATATGGCATCATTATTGCTGTATCGTCTTTTAGAAATGATTATGCAAAGAAGATTGGCTTTACACGGAATAGATGTCTCTAAGCCTGACTATAATAAAGTTTTCCCAAATAAAACTCATCTTGATGAGTTTACTAATAAAGTCATTTATTATAGAAAAACAGTATTTGGGAAAAATGTTAACAAAAATTTTCAAAATTATGTAACCTTAATGGAAGGATATATAGAGCTCGCAGCTTTAAAAGATGCATTAATTGATGTAAAAAATAGTTCGGTGATTTTAAAAAACATTTATGAGAAAGTAAAAATACGTAACAACAATATATTCGCCCATGGCTTTTGCTCTCTCACAGAGAAGGAATATACTGACTTCGAAGAATTTGTCATACGAATTTTTAAACGTTTCTGTGAAATTGAATTTATTAATATGAAAGAATATGAAGAGTCTATCCGATTTATTCATCCAGAGGAATCAAAATACTATCAGTAATTAATTAAGGAGAAAAACCGTGCGAATTAAAGTGATCTTAGTAACTGATGTACCCATTTCTATACCAATAAACTATCAGTATCAATTATCCTCAGCTATTTATAATTTGCTGCAAAAAGCAGATCAGGAGTATGCCAAGGAATTACATCAGAAAGGTTATGAATTTGGCAGCAAAAAGTTCAAACTCTTTACTTTTAGTTCATTATTTCCAGATTTCTATAAGATTCGAGGGAAAGAGATGATTATTGCACCCGGCAAAATTAATTTTTACATAGGGTCATTGAAAAATGAGTTTATTATGAACTTTGCCAGTGGAATTTTCAGTAATCATATCCTGCGAATTGGGCGAGCAAATTTATTGATTTCACAAGTGGAAGCAATTCCTACTCCGAAATTTTCTTCAACAATGAAGTTTAAATGTTTATCTCCCATCGTAGCCACAACAAAACAAGAAATTAATGGAGTCATAAAGCCAAGAGATTGTCAATTAGAGGATAAAAGGTATGCAGAAAATATCATTCAAAATTTGAAAACAAAATATGAATTAATATATGACAAGCCTTTTTCAAATGGTGATTTGACGATTTCATTTAAACCAGAAGATGTAGAAAAATATAAGAAGGGCAAATTGATTTATTATAAAAACACATTTGTAAAAGGATTCTTATGTCCCTTTGAAGCCACTGGAAGCTCGGAACTTATGGAGATTATGTGGGAACTAGGTGCTGGAGAGAAAAATAGTGGCGGATTTGGAATGGTTGAAGTTATGAATTGAATAACCTTAAAATGAACAGTCGTCTACCCCCGATGATGTAAAATTCCTAGGGGGTCGACGACTTTTTATTGCATTTGAGAAGGATAATTGTTAAAATAAACATAAAAAATCAAAATTTATAAAGCAGAAATGTTGAATTTACTGCTGATTTAATCGGACTATTGTAGAATTGAAACATAATTGACTTCACATACAAGGCTGCAAATAAAACAGATTTAATCGGACTATTGTAGAATTGAAACGGAGCAGATACGGCCTAAAGCTGAATGAACAAATCTGGATTTAATCGGACTATTGTAGAATTGAAACTCTGATAGAACACCTGGAGTTAAAGTTGAACAAAGAGATTTAATCGGACTATTGTAGAATTGAAACAAGAAGGTGGAGCTATTAACTTAGATGGCCATGAGAGATTTAATCGGACTATTGTAGAATTGAAACGAAGAAGAAATGGAAATCTATGAAGAACAACAAGAGGATTTAATCGGACTATTGTAGAATTGAAACTATCAGCCATACAGTTCATGAGTCTTACTCTTTCAGATTTAATCGGACTATTGTAGAATTGAAACGGAGTTAAAGTTGAACAAAGACTAGAACCTAACTCGATTTAATCGGACTATTGTAGAATTGAAACTTTTTTCCTCTAGCTTGATCTTTCCATCAGATGTTAGATTTAATCGGACTATTGTAGAATTGAAACGAGGCAATTTTTGTACTGCGTCGGTTTTACAGAGGCGATTTAATCGGACTATTGTAGAATTGAAACGTATAAGAAACGTATGTTATTTTGTATTTCTCATTAGATTTAATCGGACTATTGTAGAATTGAAACCTAAGAAATATGGAATGCTTGCCGATTATCAAGCAAGATTTAATCGGACTATTGTAGAATTGAAACTGGATTAGTTCTTTTTTAGTAACTACAGTGCTGTCTGATTTAATCGGACTATTGTAGAATTGAAACTTGATCCTACTGGCGGAGGTGGGAGCACATGAATTTGATTTAATCGGACTATTGTAGAATTGAAACGGGCGTCATTAAATGGACCAACGAACATGGAGCTCAGATTTAATCGGACTATTGTAGAATTGAAACAAAGTATCGGATGGGAGGAAGGCGACGCAGAACTGGGATTTAATCGGACTATTGTAGAATTGAAACGGTGATTAAAGCCGGGTATAAGGCTGGCGGAGAAGTGATTTAATCGGACTATTGTAGAATTGAAACATAATAATGCTTTAGAGTATTTCGAAGAAAACTTCCGATTTAATCGGACTATTGTAGAATTGAAACTCAAAATACTCAATATCTTTTTCAGCATCTGAAATCGATTTAATCGGACTATTGTAGAATTGAAACTGACTTGTTCATATCTTCTTGGTCGGTGCGAACAAAGATTTAATCGGACTATTGTAGAATTGAAACTCAGGTTTTTTTGGATGGCATACTAGGTGCGTATATGATTTAATCGGACTATTGTAGAATTGAAACGAATGTAGTGCAGAATCTAAAAATATTATAGGAATTGGATTTAATCGGACTATTGTAGAATTGAAACTTTTCTTTCTAATGGTTCGCCGTCTACATCCAATATTGATTTAATCGGACTATTGTAGAATTGAAACTGTTATTTTTAATGAAAGATTCACTTTATTCAAATAGATTTAATCGGACTATTGTAGAATTGAAACTTATATACAGCTTCTAATATAGCAACATCTTGCTCGTGATTTAATCGGACTATTGTAGAATTGAAACTACAAGTAGATGTGTGGAGTAAGGGCGATTATACAGAGATTTAATCGGACTATTGTAGAATTGAAACTAACAGTTTAATGCAATTGCCGTATATGAAAAAACAGATTTAATCGGACTATTGTAGAATTGAAACTATAAAATAGTCTTTTTATCTTAATATAGTAGGAGGGATTTAATCGGACTATTGTAGAATTGAAACTAGTTAATCCCTCCTTATATATTCCCTTATTTTTTTTGGATTTAATCGGACTATTGTAGAATTGAAACCTTGTAGACGTATAAAATTTTTCATTATTTACTCCACGATTTAATCGGACTATTGTAGAATTGAAACTTTCTTTTCTGTTGATGTCAATATTGTTTTCTTCGTAGGATTTAATCGGACTATTGTAGAATTGAAACCTGGACACTTCAAAAATTCCAGTAATTTTATTTTTTGATTTAATCGGACTATTGTAGAATTGAAACTTAGGGACAATAAAAGGATATTATAACTACTTTGTGCGATTTAATCGGACTATTGTAGAATTGAAACGTTTGAGTAGCTTTTCAAGTTTTTTGATTTGATCGGGATTTAATCGGACTATTGTAGAATTGAAACCTATAAACAACCTTTCCGCTCTTAAATCCTGCGGATCGATTTAATCGGACTATTGTAGAATTGAAACTTGGAAATTGATAATGAAAAAAGAGTAGACGATTTGGATTTAATCGGACTATTGTAGAATTGAAACTTTTTAAAGGGGGATTGTGGGGTTTGGGGTGAAACCGATTTAATCGGACTATTGTAGAATTGAAACGCTGATAATATATCCATGAAATCTATAGATTCAAGGAGATTTAATCGGACTATTGTAGAATTGAAACTTTTTTGTCTTTCATCGTTGTGGAAAACATAAACTTGATTTAATCGGACTATTGTAGAATTGAAACTGATTACCCCATGTACTACCTAATGCATTGGCATGAGATTTAATCGGACTATTGTAGAATTGAAACTAAAACAGGGTATCACGCCCGAAAAATGGAAGGAAGGGATTTAATCGGACTATTGTAGAATTGAAACATAGGATGCATTATCAAGATATATGCAAATTCTTTCGATTTAATCGGACTATTGTAGAATTGAAACAAAAAGATACAGTATTCATAATGAGCCTCAGAGGGCAGATTTAATCGGACTATTGTAGAATTGAAACTCTCGTTAAAAATTTGTACTATTATACTGGAGAGAAGATTTAATCGGACTATTGTAGAATTGAAACTCAAATATAAGAATATCGTAATCATCGTCAAACCCTGATTTAATCGGACTATTGTAGAATTGAAACGTTGGAGTAACTTTTCAAGTGCTTTTATTTTTTCGGATTTAATCGGACTATTGTAGAATTGAAACTTGTGGCAGAAACAGGTTGGCAACTTGTTTAAGTTGGATTTAATCGGACTATTGTAGAATTGAAACGTATTAAAAGATACTCCCGAAACTTGGCGGAACATAGGATTTAATCGGACTATTGTAGAATTGAAACATGAAAAAGCCACATTAGCACAAATGGCTACAGACAGATTTAATCGGACTATTGTAGAATTGAAACTAGCAATATCAGAAGGGCTAGAAATTCTTCTGTCAAGATTTAATCGGACTATTGTAGAATTGAAACGCTGCTTGTCTCTATTGCTGCAAATATCAATATGCAGATTTAATCGGACTATTGTAGAATTGAAACTGCGAAATCATACAATAACCTTCAGTAACAAATTGGATTTAATCGGACTATTGTAGAATTGAAACATTTATATTACTAATCTATTTCTTCTCATAATCTTCGATTTAATCGGACTATTGTAGAATTGAAACAATCCTAAGATATCCATTGGTAATCTTACGATTCTACGATTTAATCGGACTATTGTAGAATTGAAACAGAAAAACTTTATAACAGATTATAAAAATCTACCCATGATTTAATCGGACTATTGTAGAATTGAAACTATATAGATTTAGGTAGCAATGTAGGTCAACAAACTTGATTTAATCGGACTATTGTAGAATTGAAACTTACAAATTGATATTTTCTTCTTTTAGTGCTTTCACTGATTAAATCGGACTGTTGTAGAATTGAAACTCACTACACAATCGCCTGTCTTTCTTCCTCTTGGGTGATTTAATCGGACTATTGTAGAATTGAAACAGAATTATAGCACTGAAGGAAGGCAATGTAGAGCCTAGATTTAATCGGACTATTGTAGAATTGAAACTGAATACACATGGAAAGGTAGAGAACGTAGAGAAAGGGATTTAATCGGACTATTGTAGAATTGAAACGTTTTAGAATCAATATATGGTGGCTGATCTAATGACAGATTTAATCGGACTATTGTAGAATTGAAACTATTTTGGAGCTCAAGCTGACTCAATTCAATTTTTAGATTTAATCGGACTATTGTAGAATTGAAACGTTACTTGGCTACTGAATGGATTTATGTCAATATAGTAGACACAAAAACTCAAATTTTTATGCAGTTTTTCTTAAAGCATCTTCAAGCTGTTGAGGAGTCATATAACCGATACTGCTATGAAGCCTTTTTCTGTTGTACCAG
>JAAYPH010000191.1 GCA_012519955.1 Candidatus Epulonipiscium sp. | reverse complement strand
TTCTGATAATCTACAACCGTATTATTTAAAGCATCACGAAGTTCTACTTTGAAAACATCCTGATCTTTTAGAATACCCAAAACAAAATCTTCTGCTGTTTCATAATCATAATTCCAAAATGGTCCTTCAAGACCTTTAGAGGATAACTCCAGCAATGTATCCAATTTTAAATCAATTTCTTTCTCTGCATCATTGATTAAAAGAAAATAGTTAATAATAATGGATAAAATCATGATTGTAGAAACAATAATGATTACAGACCCCATTATTGTAAATTTAGGATCAAACTTGAATAAAAATTTTTTTATCATATGTATACCTCTCTATCCACGGCTTTCACAATACGAAACTCTCCGTAATCAGATTACAGCAAATCATATAAAGTATCTAAATCTCTAATTTTAGATAACTTACTTCTTTATTGTACAAAAACTTCAAAACCAAATATCGTTTCGCCTTATTTTTTTGGATAGTTTAAATGAAATGGTATTAAATATGCTAATTCTGTATGTTAATCTTAAACTAACACTCTGTACCTTGTCAATGCAGCAATATTCATAAATTCACTATGCTCCTGTCGTAGTTTCAACGCTTAAATTCTATTCAATATATTGGAACTTTGTAACACGGCACGGGCACTCTCGTAGTCTTTCTTATGCACATAGATATAATATACACCAGAATACTTCATATCTTCCCAGTTCGTATCCATACCCTCCAGTTTGGGATGTGTGCGATTGATAATTTTATATTTATATTGAATTTTATTACGACTCAAAAGATCAAGTATTTCATTAAATTTTTTCACAGAGAATCCAACAAATATTTCTTTTCGATTCCAAATATTGATCATAAACTTCCCCCTTTGATTCTGATAAAATAGATCTTTACAAATATAAGCATACTCATATAGTCAACTTATGCTCCAATAAATTGATCTGTTTTTCTAATTAGGGCAGTATAATTTTGTATTGATGAAGTTCCTCTGAGGGTAAACTTTTCTGTACATACTTTTCATTTTCAATGTTTAGAGTTTTACTGTAAAGTCCATGGGAGGCTGCCCCATGGGAGGCTGCCGTATGTTGATACTGAATCCTTATACTTTAAAATATGATTGGTTTGAGTAACGGTGATATTTTTAGAAATTTTTTCTGGGGGATTGATAGAAAATTTTTGAAAGGTTCTTAGATAAGAAATTCTAAAAGAATAGACAAATCCATTATTTTTATAAAATGTGGGTATTCACAAAAACTTTCCGTTATTTTGATTTTAAAAAATAATTGTTCCCAAAGTATCCTATAAAGGCTGCAATACAGCAATTTCATCATATTTATATTCATAAGTTTTCAATTTCATGCTCTTTTATATTATTTATGTTTTTTCAATAAAATCAAATATCCATATTCATTTGTATTTCAAATACATCTTGAAGTTTATCGCTCATAAAGGCATAGGCATCTTCTACTCCTTGATTATAGATACCAGGTGCTAATTTTTCTATAAAAAAAGTCAAAATCATATCCGCTGCTAAATCTCCTAAATCTTCATCTCTTTCCTGGTAAAAATATTCCTTAATCAAGTTGATCATTTCTTGCTTTTGTTCCTTTGTAAATTTGATCTTTTGCTTATTCTTCATTTCGTTTCCCCTTTTCAATGTTATTTTGCTCAGTTATTTCTTTTTAATAAAATATGTCTTTTCTTTCCACCGTACTTCCTTACGGTTTTTACTATCTCATATCCTAACTTGGTAAAATTATTTAGACTAGGAAGATTCTTAGGATGAACCGTTGCCATAAGATATCTAAATCCATTTTTACTTAGGATGTTTTCAGCTTCCATCATCAGTCGCTTCTGTAGTCCTTTCCCCCTATGGACAGGAAGAATAACAACAGATTCTATATGAGCTACTTTTTCTAACTCTTTGTGATTTAACTGAATATCAAGACCTAAATTATCTTCTTCATATTTTGGAATTCTTACGATGAGAAAACCTATGATTTCTTCATTGTACACCGCTTTGAGAATAAAGCCTGCTTCATGGATATGCATTGTGATAAATTCTTTACTGTCTGCACAAAACAAATCGTCATCCTGTATTGTTTCTTTAACTGTATTCATAATGTCAAATATTCTTTTTACATCTTGCTCTTGAGACTTTTCTATAATAATCATCTTCATTATTTCACCCTTATTTTCTTAATGTTCATTATAAAATTGGTTAGAATACTTCCATTCTAATATTTTTAAACATTTAATTCAACAAGCAACCTATACTTCACCGAATATTTCTCTTTTATGGCTGTGATCTAAAAAACATTTCCATATCTAATCTTTTTCGACAATTCCTCCTTTAACTCGGGTTGACAAATGACAGTATTTTATTATAGTATTACTAGTTAACACAATTATAGAAAAGGAGAAAGACATGAGTAGAAAAGCAAAAACTTTTTTATCGTATTATAAGCCATATCTAGGATTATTTATCGCAGACATGGCCTGTGCATTTATCGCAGCAGGAATCAACTTAGTGTTTCCTCTGATTGTAAGGTATATAACGGGAGATATTCTACAATCGAGTTCCACAATAGCTGTAGGACTGATTGTTAAAGTAACTTTGCTTATGCTGTTTTTAACATTAGTCGAATACCTGTGTAATTATTTTATTACATCCTATGGGCATATTATGGGTGCTCGCATGGAGCATGATATGCGTAACGATATTTTTGAACATCTGCAAAAACTATCCTTTAGTTACTATGATGACCAAAAAGTTGGGCATATTATGTCTCGAATCACCAATGATTTGTTTGACATCACGGAACTCTGCCATCACGGCCCTGAGGATCTTTTGATTTCATTAACTAAATTAATTGGGTCTTTTATCATCTTAATGAATATTGATTTGAAACTCACGCTTATTGTGTTTGCATTCATTCCTGTTATGTTTGTGTTTGCTTACTATTATAATAAGAAAATGCATAATGCATTTAAGAAAAACAGGGAAAAGGTATCCCTTATTAATGCGGGGATAGAAGACAGCCTCGCTGGAATCCGTGTGGTTAAATCCTTTACCAATGAGGAAATTGAGTTAAAGAAATTTAAAGAAAACAATATTCAATTTGTAAACAGCAAAAGCAACAGTTATCATTATATGGCAAAATACCATAGCGGCATTAACGCTTTTGGTTCTCTGATTTATGTTGCCTTGATTATCGGTGCTTCCTTCTTGATTATGAAAAATCAAATCAATACAGTTGATCTGATTACCTTTTTACTCTATATAGGAACCTTCCTTGAACCCGTAAGAAAACTTGTTAACTTTGGGGAGCAATTTCAAAATGGTATCACTGGATTTGAACGATTCTATGAAATTCTATCCATCCATCCTGATATTGAAGATTCAAAAAACGCGGTAGAGATTACTAATGTAAAAGGGGATATTGCCTTTGAAAACGTTTCTTTTCAATACCATGGAACAACGGATGCGGTTTTCTCAAATATTAATTTAAAAATAAATGCCGGGGATTATATTGCTTTGGTCGGTCCTTCGGGAGTAGGAAAAACCACCCTATGCAGCCTCATCCCAAGATTCTATGAAGTATCCAGCGGAACAATTAAAATAGACAATAAAGATATCCGAAATATCAAATTAAAATCCCTAAGACAGAATATCGGAATCGTTCAACAGGATGTATACCTATTTACCGGTTCTGTAATGGAAAACATTAGATATGGTAAGCCGGATGCGACTGAAGAAGAGATTATCGAAGC
>JAAYPH010000015.1 GCA_012519955.1 Candidatus Epulonipiscium sp. | reverse complement strand
GGTGTTGTTATGTATTTACGTATGGGGTGGATAGTTGGAAACTCTGGTATAATAGGAACTTTGACGATTATTATTTTGGCTCATATTATTACCATTGCCACTACCTTATCCATGTCATCTATGTTAACCAATATAGATATCGGCGCAGGAGGAGCTTATGCCATTGTATCCAGGTCTCTTGGGCTAGAAATCGGGGGAGCTATAGGCATTCCTTTATATTTTTCACAGACTCTGTCGGTTGCATTCTACATTACAGGATTTACAGAGGTATGGACTTCTTTCTTTGATCATCCCAGCTGGCTGGTAGGACTAGTTGTATGGGGGATATTAACAGTTTTATCTGTAGTCAGTGCCAGACTAGCTTTTAGAATACAATATTTTATCTTAGGAGCTATGATTTTTTCCGTAGGTTCCTTTATCATGGGACCTTCTCTAAATTCAGGGAATCCTGTATTAATAGGAGATTTTGAGCAAAGCGGATATTGGAATACTTTTGCGATATTCTTCCCGGCAGTGACTGGTATCTTGGCAGGTGCATCCATGTCAGGAGAGCTTAAAAATCCAAGACAAAGCATTATTAAAGGAACCTTGGCTGCTGTTATGACCGGCTTATCCATTTATGTTTTATTTGCTTTGTTATTTGCTCTTAGAGTTCCTGAAGACATCTTGCTTTCAGACACTTCGATTATTCTTCAGTTGGGTAAATATAGAATTCTTATTGTTGCAGGAATCATGGGAGCTGTTCTGTCATCGGCATTATCCTCATTGGTAAGTGCTCCGCGTACACTGGCTGCTTTAGCGGAGAATAGGTCTATTCCTCTTGCGAAAATTTTTGCAAAGAAAACAGCTAACAACGAGCCGAGAAATGCTGTAATCGTTTCATCCCTTATTTCCCTTGCTGTATTGCTGGTGAGTAATTTAGACAGTTTGGCTGCAATGTTAACACTTTTCTTCTTAACAACTTATTGTATGATTAATTTAGTTGTTTTGGTTGAACAAGCTATTGGCGTGATTAGTTTTCGACCGAGGTTTAGAATATCTATCCTAATTCCTATAACTGGATTAGTTGGTTGTGTCTTTTCTATGTTTTTAATCAATAAGTGGTTTACATGGATTACCTTTATTGTAGTGCTGGGTATTTACTATATGTTGAGAAGAAGAAATTTAGTTTCTCCATGGGGAGATGTTAGAGGAGGCGTATTCATAGCTTTAACAGAGTGGGGAGCGCAAAAGTCCATGAGCATGCCGTACCACCCAAGACTATGGAAGCCATCTATATTGATTCCTGTTGAAAATTCCGAAGACTTTAGGAGAATATCTCGGTTTATTCGCAGCTTAATAAATCCTTCCGGCAGAGTGTATTGCTTAACTATGAATGATAATGGGGCTGACAGACAAGAACTCGAAGAGAAGATTGATACGGTTTTGCAGCCTTTAAAAGAAGAAAACTTGTTTGCACAGAAGATTGTCATTAATAGCAGAGACTTTAATCAAGACTTGAATATCGTTTTGCAAAGTTTGTTGAATGTATTTCTTCCTCCGAATACTATCTTTTTTACTCTTAGTGAAGAAGCGGAGAAGAGAAAGAAATTTTTAGAAATGCTGAAGAATCTGGAAGATGTGAGAAAAAGAATAGGTTTGTTATGTTTGCGCATCCATCCAAAATACGGATTTGGACAGGAAAAGGATATTCATTTGTGGTTAAGAAGTAAAAGTAAAAATTATAATTTAGCGGTTTTAAGTGCGATTCAGATCATGAAAAATTGGAATGGAAATTTAACTTTATGCCGTGTAGCAGAGAATAGCTCGCAGGTACCAAAGATAGAAAAAGAGTTACTTAAGTTTGTAGAAGATGCGAGACTTCCGATCAGTACGAAAATTGATGTCAAAGTAGGAAATTTCTATGATTTAATCAGAGAACAATCTACGGATTTGAATATCCTTGGAATGGCTAATTCACTTGGACAGATAGAAAATATTATTGACCAAGTACCTGCAAGTATTTTATTTGTAGGAGATTCTGAGTTAGAAAATGTACTAGCGTAGAAAAAACAGGGCTTTTGATATGCATCAAATGCCCTGTTTTTTGTGTGCTTTTATGCAATAATCGTCGATGGCCTGTGCCACGATTTTTGCATGATTTACGGCTTCTACTACAGTTTTGGCACCGGTTACAACATCTCCGGCAGAAAAGACCCCTTGTCTTGTGGTATGACCGGATTCATCAGCAATAAGCAGTCCACTTTTGCCAGTTTTAAGTCCTTTATTATTGGACACGATAATATTTCGAGGGGCTTGACTGACTGCGATGATAACGGAATCACAGGGATAAAAGCCCTCCGAGGTTTCTACGAAAACTGTTTCAGCTTTACCTTCATCATTGACTATCTTTTGGGTTTCAATATATTTTACGCCCTCATCAGTAATTTCTGTAGGTGCTTTGAATAATTCAAAAATAATGCCGTCTTTTTTTGCATCTTCAATCTCAGCTTTTGTAGCGGTCATATCTTCAAAACCTTTTCTATAAAGAATCGAGACCTGATCCACACCATTTCTTTTTGCCGTTCTCGCAGCATCCATTGCCACATTGCCGGCTCCTATTACACAGACACTTTTCCCTAATTCGTAGACTTGTGGGGACTTTAAATAATCAATAGCATAATGAACATGCCCAAGGGTTTCTCCTTTTATATTTAATGTCTTAGGATTCCATACACCGGTTCCTATAAAAATAGCTTTATAACCGTCCTCAAAAAGTTTATCTATAGTGATTACGGGACCAACCCGTGTATTTGGTCTTATTTTTACACCCATTTGGACAAGTTTATGATGTATTTTATCCAAAATATCCTTCGGAAGTCTAAAGTCGGGAATACCATATCGAAGTACTCCGCCGATTTTATCCTTGCTTTCAAAGATTGTAATTCTATATCCTTTTGAAGCAAGAATAAAAGCGATAGTAATTCCTGCCGGTCCTGCCCCTATAACAGCGATTCTGTCTTTATCCAATTTAACAGGGTTGGTTTCGTCAGAGTCCAGAAATTTTGTGGAGATATAGTTTTCAATATCATAGAATTCAATCGGTTCTTCTTTGATTCCACGAATACAATTTCCTTTGCACTGATTTTCATGGGGACATACCAATGCACATACAACGGAAAGGGGATTGTTATTAAACAACAGTTCTCCTGCTTCCTGAATTTTATCTTCTTTGAAAAGTTGAATCACTTCCGGGATAGGGGTATTAATGGGGCATTTTGACTTGCAGCGGGGATTTTTGCACAAAAGACATCTATTGGCTTCTTCTTTTAACCTAATCATAATACACCTCCCAAACTTTTATATTACAATAAAAAATATTAATCCGATAAAAATAATAGGAATTAGTTTCAAACATTATATCAAAAATCCCATGCTCTGTCTATGATAAGTCATATTATCTATATTGTTAACCTTATTTTTAAAATATGTTGACAATAGATTTTTTTTCATATATACTTCAATAGACACCAATTCTATGGAAGGAGTGAAAAGGAATGGAGAGAGTTATCGAAAAGAAATCCAACGTTTACAAGATGGCAATTATCGGAGTGATGGCTGCAATCACTTGCATACTCGGACCTTTATCCATACCAATTGGCTTAGTGCCTATTTCTTTTACAAATTTAGTAATCTACATAGCCCTTTATACCCTCGGTATGAAAAAGGGGACAATCAGTTACATAATTTATATGTTAATAGGATTTATTGGTCTTCCTGTGTTTTCAAATTTTAGCGGAGGTCCATCTAAGTTACTCGGACCAACCGGAGGATATATTATCGGATTTATATTTATGGCACTTATTGCAGGTTTTTTCATCGATTACTTTTTTGAAAAATGGTATTTATGTTTTATAGGAATGGTTCTGGGTACGGTGGTGTGCTACGGAATCGGTACTGCCTGGCTGGCATATCAAACCAATATGCAGTTTCAAGCGGCTCTTGGAGTTGGAGTTATACCATTTATCCCCGGAGATTTAGCTAAAATTGTGATTTCTACAGTTATAGGTCCTCAAATCCGCAAGAGGCTTATCAAAGCAAATCTTTTCTAATATAAAATCACCTCGACCATTAAAACTACTTCATTTGATTCTTTTTAATAGCGATCAAATGAGTAGTTTATTTTTTTATTGCATATACAACTTTCCATCTGGCCATAGAGAGAATAATTTACTATTGATGAGTCATTTTTATGATGGAGGGTTGCTATGGGATACTATGTCAATGTAGAACCGAATGTTAAAATTTATGTGGAAGACTTAAATCCTACCGGCAAAAAGACTATTCTTTTTCTTCATGGTTGGCCAGGAAGTCATAAGCTTTTTGAGTATCAGTTTAATCAACTGCCTATGATGGGATACAGGTGTATAGGAATTGATACCAGAGGATTTGGGAATTCGGATAAACCCTGGAGAGGATATGATTACGACAGATTGGCAGATGATGTTCGATGTGTGATTGATACGCTGAAACTCCATGATATTATATTAGGAGGACATTCTACCAGCGGGGCCATTGCTATTCGATATATGGCAAGACATAAGGGGCATGGAGTTGCAAAACTTGCTCTTTTTGCAGCGGCTGCCCCAAGTCTGATTCAGCGTCCCTATTTCCCCTATGGCTTACCAAAAGAGGCTGTTGAAGAAATGATACAGGAGACCTATCGCGATCGGCCGGAGATGCTAAGAAGATTTGGCCAAAGCTTTTTCCACAAATACATTACCGAAGCCTTTGCAGACTGGTTCTTCCAACTTGGACTTCAGGCAGCGAGCTGGGCTACTGCTGCCGTTGAGCGAACGTGGCTGGGAGAAGAAAAATTATTTTCTGACCTTGGAAAGATATTTGTTCCGACATTGATTCTTCATGGCATCCATGATAAAATCTGTCTCTTCCCTTTGGCAGAAGCGCAGCATCGAGGCATCAAGCATTCAAAATTAGTACCTTTTAGAGACAGCGGACATGGGTTATTCTATGACGAAAAAGACAGATTCAATCAGGAACTGATTAAATTTATCGAGGAATAAAAACCGCCCTTAGGTCAGGGCTTATATAATGCCTATCATTTTCATCAAATACTTGGCATTGGTTGTATTGGATTTTCCGGGTTTAATTTTATAATCGAAGTAAATTGTATTGTCCCTATAATATTCCGAGAAGTTATAGTTATCAAT
>JAAYPH010000190.1 GCA_012519955.1 Candidatus Epulonipiscium sp. | reverse complement strand
GAGATTAAACGTTTTGAAAAAGAGTTTATCGAATTTATCGATACAAAATACTCTGATATCGTGACATCTATTAGAGAAAGAAAAGAAATTGATGAAGCTTTAGAAAAGCAAATAGATGGAGCAATCAATGAATTCAAATCAAAATTTAAAAATGACAAGTAAAGGGGTGTCATAATGGCCTCCATACGCAATATAAAAAGACGAATCAAAAGTGTTCACAGCACCAGCCAAATTACAAAAGCCATGAAACTTGTTGCCACAGCCAAGATGCAGAAAGCAAGAAAAAATGTAGAAGAAACAAGACCGTTCTTTTTGACCATGCAAAATACGATTTCTTCTATTGTAAATGGAAGCAGAGGAATCACCCATCCTTATATCAAAGAAAGAGAAGTTAAGAATACAATGTATATTGTTATGGCTTCAGATAGAGGATTGGCTGGAGGATACAATGCCAACGTATGCAAACTTGCTTTGCAGCATATGGAACAAAAGCAGAATGTAAAAGTGATTGTTATAGGGAGAAAATCAAGAGACTTTTTTAATAGAAGAAAATACAGTATTCACGATGCGTATATAGGAATTTCTGAAAATCCTAAATATGCCCATGCTGCAAGGGTAGGGGATACTGTTTTGGATTTATATATGAAAGAAGAAATAGATGAAGTATATTTAGTTTATACTGCTTTTAAATCCACTATCCAACAAGTGCCTACAGTAAAGAAATTATTGCCTGTTGATGTTTCAGAATTCGAAGAAGTGAAAGAAGCTAAGAAAAAAACTTTAATGGATTATGAACCTTCCCCTGAAGGGGTTTTAGAATATGTTATTCCAAAGTATATCAATAGTGTAATCTATGGAGCTATGGTTGAGTCTGCTGCCAGTGAACAGGGCGCAAGGATGACTGCTATGGATTCCGCAACAGAGAATGCTATGGATATCATCGACAGATTGACAGTGGAATACAACAGAGCAAGACAAGCAAGTATTACTCAGGAAATAACCGAAATTGTAGGCGGATCGGAAGCTTTAAAGTAAAGGCAGTAAATGAATGAAGGAGTGAAAATCCATGGCGGATGCAAATATAGGGAAAATTGTACAAATTATAGGGCCTGTATTGGATATAAAGTTTTCCCCCGAGCATCTTCCTGCACTGAATAATGCTATTGAAATTAAAAGGCAGGATGGAGAAAAGCTGACAGTAGAAGTGGCACAGCATCTGGGTGATGATATTGTAAGATGCGTTGCTATGGCATCTACGGACGGCTTGATGCGGGGAATGGAAGCTGTTGATACAGGAAGTCCTATTTGTGTTCCTGTAGGGGAAAAAACCTTAGGTAGAATCTTTAATGTCGTTGGAGAAGCGATTGATAATAAACCAACTCCGGAAACTGAAGAAAAATGGTCTATTCATAGACCAGCTCCGGACTTTGAAGAACAATCCACAGAAATTGAAATTCTAGAAACAGGAATTAAAGTCGTAGACCTTCTATGCCCCTATTCAAAAGGTGGAAAGATTGGACTTTTTGGAGGAGCAGGAGTAGGTAAAACAGTACTTATTCAAGAATTGATTAGAAACATTGCGACAGAGCATGGAGGTGTTTCCGTATTTACCGGTGTTGGTGAACGAACAAGGGAAGGAAATGACCTCTACTACGAAATGGCTAGTTCTGGCGTATTGGATAAAACAACCATGGTGTTCGGACAGATGAACGAACCCCCTGGAGCAAGAATGAGAGTAGGACTTACAGGTCTTACTATGGCAGAGTACTTTAGAGATAAAACCGGACAAGACGTCCTTTTATTCATTGATAATATTTTCCGTTTCATTCAAGCAGGTTCTGAGGTTTCGGCGCTTCTTGGACGTATGCCCAGTGCCGTTGGATATCAGCCTACCCTTGCAACGGAAGTAGGTGCTCTTCAGGAAAGAATTACATCAACCAAAAAAGGTTCTATTACATCGGTTCAAGCGATCTACGTACCTGCCGATGACTTGACAGACCCGGCACCAGCAACAACTTTCGCTCACCTGGATGCAACAACAGTACTTTCCCGTGCCATTGTTGAGCTGGGAATTTATCCTGCAGTAGACCCGCTGGATTCTACTTCAAGAATACTGGACCCTGCTATTGTAGGGGAAGAGCATTATGAGGTAGCCAGAGGTGTGCAAGAGATCCTTCAAAGATATAAAGAACTGCAAGATATCATTGCCATGTTAGGTATGGATGAATTATCCGAAGAAGATAAGATTATTGTAAGCCGTGCAAGAAAAGTACAACGCTTCTTGTCACAACCTTTCTTCGTTGCAGAAAACTTTACTGGAATGCCAGGAAAATATGTTCCGTTAAAAGAAACCATAAGAGGCTTTAAAGAAATAATAGAAGGAAAGCATGATGACCTTCCGGAAACTGCATTCCACATGGTTGGAACCATTGACGATGCCGTAGAAAGAGCCAAAACATTGTAGGTGATTATATGAAAATACAACTTCAAATCATTACACCAGAAAGAAATTTTTTTAATGAAGAAGTAGATATGGCAATCTTTCGTACAACTGAAGGAGATATAGGAATCCTTCCGAAACATCAGCCTCTGACAACTATTGTTTCCATTGGAACCATTCGCATTAAACAAGACGGAAACGAAAGAAAAGCATCCTTAATTGGAGGCTTTGCAGAGATACAGCCGGATAAGATTACCATTCTTACCGATGCAGCGGAGTGGCCAGAGGAAATAGATGTAGCCAGAGCAGAAGAAGCTAAACGAAGAGCAGAAGAAAGATTGGCAAACAAAACTTCGGATATTAATATTGCTCGGGCAGAAAGTGCCTTAAGACGGGCTCTTGTAAGGCTTGAATTAAGTAAATACAATAAATAATCCCAAAATATATTTTAAAAGAACGGTTTTTTGACCGTTCTTTTTTGTTACATAGGAAATTCCTCTTCTTAAAAAATTTTTAAAATGATTAAATATTTTCTACTTGTCCATACTTTAAATAGATTTATGGGCGGGAGGAAATAAAATGAAAAAAAAGGTAATCATTTTTTTAGGATTTTTAGCAATAGTTTATAGTGTAGCTTTTCTGCAAATAGGAAATAATAAAAATGGTGAAAGAACTCTTCTTTCAGCGTTTAATAATTCTGATTTCGAAACCATTCAAATCAATCTCAACAGTTGGGGACTGTTAAATCAATCATTTTCCGATCTTGAAGAAATGAAAGCTTATTCTAAGAGAATTACAGAGGCTCTAGGAATTTTAAAAGCTGACAACACAGAAGAAAAAGACAGCGATACATTTAGAGAATTCACTACAACTAGAGTTTCGAAAAATGCTAAAACCACTGTCAAGTTGGAATCCATCAAGTATGAAGAAGAAAATAGTACAAATACCTATGTTATCATTGATATTATCCTATATGGCCAATATGACAGCATCCCTTATTTAAAAGAAGAGTTAGACAGTATCTTTGCAGAAAACAACATGAAACCTACTACCAATATTACGATTGCAGGAACTCTTAGAGGAGACTTAAGCAAAGAAGAAAAAGAAAAAATAGCAAAAAACATCATGAAAGACATAGGAGCAAAGATCGAGGAAACCTATGAAACAGAAGAAATTTACAGTGTTTATGGGTACACAAGATTGATTGATGATTGGTTAGTTTCCAACGGCAAAAAGATTAATGTCAATCTTGCATTTCATTACAATGAATATGAAGGCAATACCTATCTTTATCTTGCAACGCCGGTCATTACAGTAGATTACTAGAAGGGAAAGAGTGCATTGGCTAAATTAGTTGTTCATAAGAGTCCTCCTTTAAGGGGCAGCGTTAGAATCAGCGGATCAAAAAATGCTGTCCTTCCCATACTGGCAGCCTCCCTGCTGGCAGAGGGAAAAAGTAAAATAGGCGATATTCCTAATCTTAAAGATGTAGTTATTATGCAGCAGCTCTTGCAGCATCTAGGCGTAACGGTTAAATGGAGCAAAACAAAGGGTGAAATTGAACTTATCACGGATCATATTTCTGAATATGAAGCCCCTTATGATTTGGTAAGCCAAATGAGGGCATCATTTTTAATTATGGGTCCGCTCCTTGCACGGATTGGCAAAGCGAAAATTCCTCTTCCTGGAGGATGTGCCATTGGAAGCAGACCGGTAGATCTTCATCTAAAAGGCTTTAGTGCATTAGGCGCAGAGATTATGCAACAAAACGGATATGTAGAGGCTTATGCAGATAAATTAACAGGAACTAAAATTTATCTAGACTTCCCCAGTGTCGGAGCTACAGAAAATATTATGATGGCCGCCGTATATGCAGAAGGAACTACCATCATTGAAAATGCAGCAGTGGAACCTGAAATCGTTGATCTTGCCAATTACCTCAACAAAATGGGAGCAGATATAAGGGGAGCAGGAACGGACTCTATTAAAATTAACGGTGTAGAGAAGCTTACAGGGACAACTCACTGTGTGATCCCCGATAGAATTGAAGCAGGAACCTTTATGATTGCAGGAGCCATTACAAGAGGAGAAGTTTTTCTCGAGAATGTCGTATGCGATCATCTAAAACCCATTATTGCAAAGTTAAAAGAATGCAATGTGGATGTGACAGAAACGGAAAAAGGCATAAGGGTATACGGAGGAAATGAAATAAAAGCCGTAGACATTAAGACTTTGCCCTATCCCGGTTTTCCAACAGATATGCAAGCGCCTTTTATGAGTCTGCTTAGCGTAGCAGAAGGGACAAGCATGGTGATTGAAACAGTATTTGAAAATAGGTTTATGCATGTGGGTGAATTAAAAAGAATGGGAGCCCAAATCAAGATAGAAAGCAGAAGTGCGATTATAGACGGAGTAAAGAATCTTACGGGAACACAGGTTAAAGCAACAGATCTAAGAGCCGGTGCCGCCCTTATTCTTTGTGCATTGGTAGCAGACGAAACAACAGAAATCAGCGATATTTATCATATAGAAAGAGGATATTCTGAAATGGAGAAAAAGTTAGCAGCTCTTGGGGCAAAAATCGAGAAAGTAAAATAGGCCTGCGAAACCCATGGTTTTGCAGGCTCTTTCATTGCATAGGAAATTCTTTAAGATTTCCTATGCAATGAAAAATCCTTCGGCAGAATGCACACTGGCGCATATTGTATTTTGTCGGCTTTGCCAATCGTGCTCGGCGCAAGAGTTTCGCAAACAAACGCTTTCTTGTTTTTATAGGTAATGAAAATTCTTCCCCTTACATATAAATGTACAAGACATATCATGATTTACAAATGGGCACAAAATTACAGGGGGGATAGCTTGAAAAAAGTAGGAGCTCTTTTTTTAATGGTTTTTTTAGCAATTATAGGATTGCCTGCGTTTATTACATCGTTTCTGGGAGACAGCCCGGCAGTCAAGCCGCAGGAACTTGCAGAAAAGAAGGTAGAAAAAAGTAACAAAAAAAATACGAGGATGGTTAAAGTATTAGATGTGCAGTCCGGAAAGATTATGAATCTGGAATTTGAAGAGTATATTAAAGGTGTATTGGCAGCGGAGATGCCTGCATTATTTGAAATAGAAGCTTTAAAGGCACAGGCAGTGGCGGCAAGAACCTATGCGGTTAAGAAGATTAATCAAAAAGGAAAGGAAGACCTTAAAGGAGCAGATATTTCAACCGATCCCTCTAAAGGGCAGGCATATTTATCTAAAGAGGAATTAAAAAAAAATTGGGGAGATAATTTTTATACATACTATGATAAAATCTCTAGAGCAGTGGAAGAAACCCGGAATGAGATTATGACATATGAAGAAGAACCTATTGAAGCGGTTTTTCATTCTACCAGTGCAGGCATTACCCAGAGTGCAGAAGATGTATGGGAAGTGGATGTACCGTACCTTCAAAGCGTAGAAAGTATAGGCGATCAGGAAGCACCTTCATTTGAATCTGAGACGAAGCTTTCTAAACAGGAAGTATATCAGTTGCTAAAGGAAAAGTACCCTGATATCGTTATACAGGACTTAATGCAGCAAATTCAGATCATAGAAAGAAACAGCGGAGGATATATTAAAAAGGTTCAAATAGGCAATAAAGTTTTAAGCGGAGAAGAAATAAGAAAGCTGTTTAATCTAAGGTCCAGTTGTTTCTCCATTGAAGAAGAAGGAGATAATCTTATTTTCTTTACTAAGGGGTATGGCCACGGGGCTGGAATGAGTCAATATGGAGCCAATTACATGGCTAAGGAAGGGAAAAACTATAGAGAAATTTTAACCCATTACTATCAGGGGGTCCAGATTAAAGAAATTAATGAAATAGAGGAAAATATTTTGAAAAGTGAATAGCCCATTTTACCTCCGGTTATACTATAGACGGAGGTGGATACAAGATGAAAAAATATAAATTTTGGACGTATCTAAATAAGAAAAGTTATTATGCGATTTTGTTATTATGTATTCTAACGGTGATTGGGACAACTACATTTATCACCAGAAATAATATGAATACTCTGGACAAAGTGAACGAACAAAATTCCATCGATTTAAACGAAGAATTTGGAGACTATGACTTAGAAGATGTGGGAACGATTAATGCCTATCAGAACGACTTAAATATTACGGAAGAAGATATTGAAGGAGCAGGAAGTGCCGTTGCAGAAAATTCTTCTAAAGAAGAAGCGGCAAAGGAAGATACGAGTACGACAGAAGATATTGTGGTAGCGTCCAATAAAGAAGTGCAGGAAACTACACCGGCTTCTACAGAAAAAGCAAACGAAAATCAAACCGATAAAACGGAAACCAGTGAAGATGTAGAAGAAACCTTTTCTTTTAGCGAAACTTCTTCTCTTGTATGGCCTGTATCCGGGGAAATCGTCATGGACTATAGTGTCGATAAATTAGTTTTTGATAAAACCCTGGAACAGTATAGAGTTCACCCTGCAATTTGTATTGCTCCAACAGAAGAAGGTATCGTTAAAGCAGCAGCCAAAGGAAAAGTTGAAATGATCAAAAATGACCCTGAAACCGGAATTACAGTCATCCTTAATCATGGAGACGGATGGAAAACAATCTACGGTCAATTGCAGAAAAATATCTCCGTAAAACAAAATGAAGTAATAGAAAAGGGTCAAGTTATAGGAGAAATAGGAGCGCCTACAAAGTATTCCGTTGCTTTAGGCAATCACGTATATTTCCAAGTAACAAAAGACGATGTACCGGTTGATCCGAAAGAGTTCTTAAACAAATAACTAAATAGCAAATCATAAACCATCCCCCCTTAACATATATATAAAACAAGAGTTGTGTTAAGGGGGGCCATCTTTTGAAAGGGTATATTGAAGAAAGAGCCATAGAAGTAGCAAACTTTATCATTGGTTATAATGCTACCGTAAGAGAAACAGCCAAAAAATTCGGAATAAGTAAAAGTACCGTTCATAAAGATGTTACGGAACGATTAGAAAAAATAAATCCGAAACTGGCCATACAGGCAAGGAAAGTTTTGGAATTTAATAAAGCAGAAAGACATCTTCGAGGCGGTTTGGCCACCAAAGAAAAGTATATGAATTTAACTAAAAAAAGTAAGAAGAGAAGATAAGATAACTAGGGAAGATTTTTCCCTAGTTATTATTTTACAAAATTTCATGGTAAATACCTTTGAATATTTTACACAAATTAGATATAATTAAATAAATAAAATGGCATAAAAGGTATAATATTTTTACTAATAAATGACGATAACATTTAAAGAAATTACAAAGGAGAATGAAGATGTTTGGAACAGATATTGGAATTGATTTAGGGACTGCCAGTGTTCTTGTTTATATAAAAGGGCAGGGCATCGTATTAGAAGAACCCTCAGTTGTAGCGATTGATAACAATACACATCAGATCCTTGCGGTGGGAGAAGAAGCAAGAAGAATGTTAGGTCGTACCCCTGGCAATATTGTTGCTATTCGTCCTTTACGACAAGGGGTTATTTCAGATTATGATATAACAGAAAAAATGTTAAAATATTTCATACAAAAATCCGTAGGTAAGAAGCTTCTTTTAAAACCACGCATTGCAGTATGTGTTCCAAGCGGAGTAACAGAAGTGGAAAGAAGAGCAGTAGAAGATGCAACAAAGCAAGCAGGTGCACGACAGGTATTTGTTATAGAGGAACCTATTGCTGCTGCCATTGGTGCAGGCATTGATATAGGACGAGCTTGTGGAAGTATGGTTGTAGATATTGGAGGAGGAACAACAGATATTGCAGTCATTTCTCTTGGCGGTACTGTTGTGAGTTCCTCATTAAAGATTGCTGGGGATAATTTTGATGAAGCAATTGTCCGATATATGAGAAAGAAACACAATGTTTTGATCGGTGAAAGAACGGCAGAAGATTTAAAGATCAATATAGGAACAGCTTACCCAAGAACACAATCTGTTTCCTTAGATGTTAGAGGAAGAAACCTGATTACAGGACTGCCTAAAACAATTACAGTAACTTCTGAAGAAATGCTGGAAGCTCTTCAAGAGCCGGTTGCTAATATAGTTGAAGCGGTTCACGGAGTATTGGAAAAGACTCCACCGGAGTTAGCAGCAGATATTTCTGATCGTGGTATTGTTATGACTGGAGGAGGAGGACTCCTTTACGGTCTTGATAAATTAATTAAAGAAAAGACAGGTATCAATGTCATCATTGCAGAGGACGCAATTTCCTGTGTAGCGATTGGAACTGGTAAATATGTAGAGTATATGGCAAGTGGAAAGAAGTAAAAAAAGATATTAAATAGGGGGACTTGATTTGATTAGGGGATTATACACTTCTGCAATTGGAATGAAAACACAATTTAATAAGATGGATGTTATAACCAATAACTTGGCAAATGTAGATACTAATGGATATAAGAAGGATATCGTTGTGTCCCATTCATTTCCGGAAGAACTTACAAAACGAATTAACGATATGAAAAACGGATTTTCAAATAATCGTAATATTGGAAATATGAGTTTGGGATTATACATCGATGAAATTTATACAAGTTATGTTCAAGGCGCCCTAAAACAAACCAATGATCCATTGAATGTTGCTATCCAGGGAAAGGCTTTCTTTGCCATAGAGACGGAAGACGGAACTGAAAAATATACAAGAGACGGCTCTTTTTCATTAGGTCCAGATGGAACGATTATGACAAAAGAGGGGAATATAGTTTTAGGTCAAAATGGAGCTATCCGTTTAGAACAGGGAGATATACGGATTGATGATGCAGGAAATATATATGTCAATGATGAGTTTATAGATCAATTAAGAATATTAGAGTTTGAAAATCCTGAGAGCCTTAGAAAAGTTGGAGATAATTTATTAGAAAGAACCGAAGAAACTATGGAAAAAGACGTTGAAAGCAGAATTGCACAAGGCTTTCTAGAAGGTTCTAATGTCAGCGTTGTGCGAGAAATGGTAGATATGATTACTGCCACCAGAATTTATGAAGCCAATCAAAAGGCAATCCAAACCCATGATGAAACCTTAGGGAAAGCAGTTAATGAAGTAGGAAAAATATGATAGGGGGAATGTGAAATGATGCGTTCACTATGGACAGCAGCCTCAGGAATGGTATCCCAGCAGATGAATGTAGATACCATCTCCAATAACTTAGCAAATGTGAATACGGTTGGCTATAAGAAAAGCAGATTAGAGTTTAAATCTCTTTTATATGAAACCATGCAAAGAGCAGGTGTAGACGAAAATGGTGCAGGAAGACCGGTAAGCCTGCAAGTAGGGTACGGAGTTAGACCAATAGCTTCCGTTAAAGACTATTCAATGGGTAATATTGAAATGACGAATAACCCTTTAGATTTGGCGATTGATGGGGAAGGATTTTTTGCAATATTAGGACCAAACGACGAAACTCTGTATACCAGAGATGGAAGTTTTAAAATCAGTATGGTAGATGATGAGGCAATGCTTGTTACATCTGACGGATATCCCGTATTAAGTACAGATGAAGAGCCTATTTATATTCCGCCGGAAGTAAACATTTCTGATTTGATCATTGGAGAAGAAGGCACTTTTTCCTATGTGAATGGAGAAGGGGAAACCATTGATTTAGGGATACAAATACAAGTGGTTCAATTCCCCAATAGAGCGGGGCTTGAGGATGTAGGGCGAAATCTTGTAAGACCAACCTCGGCATCTGGACAGCCGATCTTCGAGGCGGACGGAGAAGTTAACAAACCTAGCAGATTGATTCAAGGAAGCTTAGAATCCTCCAATGTTCAAGTTGTTGAAGAAATGGTTAAACTCATCGTTGCTCAAAGAGCTTATGAAATCAGTTCAAAAGCAATCCAAACTTCCGACGATATGCTTGCTCAAGTAAACCAACTCAAACGATAGGAGGTTGAAGTAAACAATGAAAACCAATGGAATTGACTTTTCTGCTTCCTATCCTATAGATAATATATATAAAACCCAAACTCAAAGCCAAAAGTTAGAAAACTTTGAAGCCGTACTAAAAAAAGCTTCAGAAGAAAAGGATGACAAAGCCCTAAAAGAAGCCTGTCAAGAGTTTGAAGCATATTTTATTAATCAGCTCTTTAAAGAAATGAGAAGAACCATTCAGCCTGGAGGTCTCATTGAAAAAAGTCAAGGAGAAGAAATATTTCAAGAGATGCTTGATGAAGAGTATGCCAAAAGTGCTTCAAAATCAAATGGCATTGGGTTAGCCAATGTACTTTATAAACAACTTAAGGGTCGCCTTTAACGGCGGCTTATTTTATTTAAAAGGATTATTATACTTTCTTATTTCACAAGTGTGACGCAGAAGCTTTCTTGTGGTATAATTGATTGTAGAATTGTATACTATTTATATAGAACAAATATAGGTTAGGTGAAGCCATGGACTTTATTTCAACTGAATGGATGACACTGATTATTTCTGCAATTCCCATATTAGAGCAAAAGGCAGCCATCCCTTACGGGATTATACAGGGTATAGGTTTTTGGGAGGTATACATATTAACCTTAATCGGAGCGATTCTTCCATGTCCGATTATTATTTTATTTGTTAATAAGTCCTTTGAAATATTAAAAAACATCAGATGGATACGTCCGATAATTGAATGGATTGAGAGCCGAACGATGAAAAAAAGTGAAAGTATTGTAAAATATGAACTCTTAGGACTTTTTTTATTTGTTGCCATCCCCCTTCCGGGAACAGGGGTATGGACAGGATCCCTCGCAGCATCCCTTTTACACTTGGAATTTAAAAAAGCATTTTTAGCCGTATCCTCTGGAGCGGCAGTTTCCGGACTCATCATAGCAATTCTTAGTTATGGGGTAGGAATATTATTTTGATTTCTTGACAAAGTTCTTCAAAGTTTGTTATACTCAATCTAATATAATTAAATATTTTTTCTTATCAAGAGAGGTGGAGGGAAAGGGCCCGATGAAACCCGGCAACCAGCATAATGCAGTGGTGCCAATTCCCCCGAAGAAATTCGGAAGATGAGGAAATACATAGTACAAAAACCTCGTCAAGAGGTTTTTTATTTTTGCACACTCGCGCATATTGTATTTTGTTCATGTATGAAATTAATTTTTTTACCTAAAATATATAATAAGGAGTTGATAGGTATGTCAAGAAGATTATTTACATCGGAATCCGTAACAGAGGGACATCCAGATAAGATTTGTGACCAAATTTCGGATGCCGTTTTAGACGCAATATTATCTCAAGACCCAAATGCAAGAGTAGCTTGTGAAACAGCAGTAACAACCGGTATGGTTTTAGTAATGGGAGAAATTACAACCAATTGCTATGTGGACATTCCAAAAGTAGTAAGAGAAAAGATTAAAGAAATAGGATATTCCAGAGCAAAGTTTGGCTTTGACGGTGATACCTGCGCTGTACTTACATCCTTTGATGAACAATCCGGAGATATTGCTATGGGGGTTGATAAAGCCCTGGAAGCAAAAACTGGACAAGCAGCGGAAGAAGATATTGAAGCCATCGGTGCTGGAGACCAGGGAATGATGTTTGGTTTTGCCTGCGACGAAACCCCTGAACTGATGCCAATGCCGATTTCCTTAGCTCATAAATTAGCAAGAAGATTAGCAGAAGTTCGCAAAAATGAAACTCTTCCATACCTTAGACCGGATGGAAAGTCCCAAGTAACCGTAGAATATGAAGACGACAAGCCAGTAAGAGTTCACACTGTTGTCATTTCTACACAGCATGGTCCTGAAGTAGATCAGGCAACAATACAAAGAGATATTATGGAATACGTGATAAAGCCAGTTATTCCAAAAGAACTCTTAGATAAAGATACAAAATATTATATTAACCCTACAGGTCGTTTTGTAATAGGCGGACCTCAAGGAGACTCAGGTCTTACAGGAAGAAAAATTATCGTAGATACTTACGGCGGATATGCAAGTCATGGAGGAGGAGCTTTCTCCGGTAAAGATCCAACTAAAGTGGACCGATCCGCAGCTTATGCAGCAAGATATGTGGCAAAAAATATTGTAGCTTCTGGCATTGCAAGAAAATGTGAAATAGAACTGGCATATGCTATAGGGGTTGCAGAACCTGTATCCATTTTAGTAAATACCCATGGAACCGGAAAAATATCCGATGAAGCGATCACTGAATTGGTTAAGAAACACTTTGACCTTCGTCCTGCTGCAATTATTAAGGCTTTAGATCTTAGAAGACCAATCTATTCAAAGACAGCAGCTTACGGTCATTTTGGAAGAACAGATATTGACCTTCCTTGGGAAAGAACAGATAAGGCAGACATTTTAAGAAAAGAAGCAAATCTATAATCTTTCGGGCGCATGATGCGCCCGTTATCTTTTTCCCCTTTTCATTTATCAAAAAATGCATTATTATAATATAAATATTAGATTGTTAAATGAATGGTGTGGATATATGGATAACCAAATAATCATAGAAGGAACCATAGAAGACATTATCTTTCGCAATGAAGAAAACGGGTATACGGTGTGTTCCATACAAGCAAAAGATGAGGAAATTGTATGTGTAGGAATACTTCTTGAAGCCTACCCCGGCGAAACTTTAAAAATCATCGGTTCCTGGGTCACTCATCCGATTTACGGAAATCAATTTCAAATAGATACTTATGAAAAAACCATTCCAAAAACAGAAGACGGCATAGAAAAATATCTAAGCTCTGGGGTCATCAAAGGCATAGGTCCGGCTCTAGCAAGACGTATTGTAGAAAAGTTTGGATTAGATACCTTACGGATTATAGAAGAAGAGTGGGAGCGTTTAGAAGAAGTCAAAGGCATCAGCAGGCAAAAAGCTCTTCAAATCGGAGAAATCTTTCATGAACAAAGAGAATTAAGAAGGGCTGTTTTATTTCTTCAAGACTACGGAATTTCCCCTTCCTATGCTTTAAAGATTTACAAGCAGTACGGAGAAGCCACCATCGATGTTGTAAAAAGCAACCCTTACCGTTTAGCAGAAGACATCTTTGGCATTGGCTTTAAAATGGCAGACCAAATCGCAGAAACCGTAGGTATAGGAGAGGATTCACCCCATCGCATCAAAGCAGGAATAAAATTTATTCTAAACCAATACTCCAATAACGGACATACTTATATGTTAAGAGAACATTTAATACAAGCAGCTTATGAGCTCCTTGGTGTATCAGAAGAATTAATTGAGAATGCCTTAATAGAACTTCAGGTTTACAAACAGATCTGGCAGGAGAAAATAGAAGATGTAGAAGCAGTATACCTCACACCATTTTATTATGCAGAAATGAATGTAGCAAGAAGACTTACAGATTTTACGCTAATGAAAGATGAAACACAAAGTAAGGACATTGATAAAAGAATTGACAGGCTGGAGAAAGAAAAGAAAATCAAACTTGCCTCCGAACAAAGACAAGCCGTTAAAGAGGCGATGACAGAAGGAGTCCTTATTATTACAGGAGGGCCGGGAACCGGTAAGACAACAACGATTAATGCTATTATCTCCCTACTGGAAGAAGAAGGGTATGATGTTATTTTGGCTGCCCCCACAGGACGGGCGGCAAAACGCATGAGTGAAGCGACCGGCAAGGAAGCAAGTACGATTCATAGGCTTTTAGAAATGACTTTTTTAGAGGAAGATCATAAAAAACAAGTTTTTGAAAGAAATGAAGAAAGACCATTAGAAGCAGATGTTATCATTATAGACGAAGTGTCCATGGTGGATATTTTACTGATGAACAGCCTCTTAAAAGCGGTAGCCCCCGGAACAAGGCTTATATTTGTAGGGGATGTGGATCAATTGCCCTCGGTAGGTCCGGGGAATGTACTAAAAGACATGATTCGAAGCGAAACCATTAAGGTGGTTCGATTAACGGAAGTTTTTAGACAGGCAAGGGAAAGTGCCATCGTCATGAATGCCCATAGAATTAATAAAGGAGAATATCCTGTTGTCAATGAAAAGGATAAGGATTTCTTTTTTATGAAAAGAAGCATACAGGACGAAGTCATAGAAACCATCAAACAGTTGGTACAAAAAAGACTTCCTTCCTTTACAAACTGTGATCCTATAAAAGATATGCAGATATTAACCCCTATGCGAAAGGGGCCCTTAGGAGTAGAAGCTTTAAATACCGTTCTTCAACAGGCCTTAAATCCTCCATCCAGGAAAAAAAGAGAAAAAGAATACCGCACAACTTTATTCCGCGAAGGGGATAAGGTTATGCAAATTAAAAACAATTATAATATGCCTTGGAAGATTTATAATGATATAGGGATGAGAATAGATGAAGGGGTAGGGGTTTTTAACGGAGATGCAGGAAGCATTCAGGAAATAGATGAGGAAGCACAGACCCTAACAGTACTTTTTGACGATTTAAAAACCGTAGAATATGATTTTAGCCAATTGGACGAACTGGAACTTGCTTATGCGGTAACGATTCATAAGTCCCAAGGATCAGAATATCCCGTTGTTATTATTCCTATTCACAGTGGTCCACCCATGCTGATGAATAGAAATCTCCTTTATACGGCAGTAACAAGGGCAAAGAAGCTGGTTGTTGTTGTAGGACTTGAAAGTACACTTCACAGGATGGTTGACAATAACCGTGAAATTAACAGATATTCCTCATTAGCTTATAGGCTCAGGAAAATAAAAGAATTAACCTCCTAGAAGGTGATAGTAGGTGTGGGCAGATTTGCTGCTGGACTTAATTTATCCTCCCAGATGCATCTTTTGTACAAGCATTATTCCCATTCAGGAAGAAAGGGGAATATGTAGAGTCTGCAAAGATACTCTTCCGTTTATTGAGGGGAAGGTTTGTCAAAAATGTGGGAAACCCATACAGGATTCTAAAGAAAGAACCACATGTTTTGATTGTGTTAAAAATACTCCGGTCTATGATAAAGGCTGGGCGGTTTTTATCTATGAGGGCATGGTGAAAGAAGCAATTTATAGATTTAAATACGGCGGACACAAAGAATATGGGAAATATCTTGGGAAGCTTATGGCAGATAGAATAAGGAACCAGATATCAGAAGAAGGATTTGATGTGATTATCCCCATTCCCATTCATAAAAACAGAAAAAGAAAAAGAGGCTATAATCAGGCAGAAGAATTGGCAAAAGCAATTTCAAGGGAACTAGGTATCCCTATGGATGTTGCCATACTTACCAGGGTAAAAGAAACAAAACCCCAAAGCGGATTATCCATTATGCAAAGACAAAACAACTTAAAAAAGGCATTTAAAATAGCAGATACAATCAATTTAGACCAAATGAAAATACTATTAGTCGACGATATATATACTACAGGAACGACTATGAATTATTGCGCTGGTTTGCTTAAAGAAAGAGGAGCTAAAAAGGTATGTTTTCTTTCCCTTAGTATAGGGCAAGATATGTAACAGGGGGAAATAGTATTGGCATACTAAAGCATAAAGGTACCAATGCTATGGAAATATCAAAGGCTATCAATATTCCTCTAAAAACGATTTATCGTTTTATTGATGAGGAAAGGATTAGCATTGATAGTAAAGCCAATATTACGAAAGAGGGGTGGCATTATGGAAATTAGAAATTGTAGAAGGTGTAAGAGACTTTTTCAGTACATCACAGGTAGAGTAATTTGTCCTGCTTGTAAAGACGAAGAAGAAAAGGAATTTCAGAAGGTAAAAGATTATCTTTATGAACATCCAAAGGCAACTATGGCAGAAGTATCACAAGCAACAGGAGTGTCCGTTGCAACGATCAGACATTATCTTAGGGAAGGAAGACTCATCATTACGCCGGATTCTCCTATAGGTATAGAATGTGAAAAATGTGGTACTACCATAAAAACCGGTAGGTTTTGCGAAAGATGTGCCCGTGAATTAGAAAGAGATGTGAGAGCAGCTAAGGATAGTCTTGCAGGACCCAAATCCTTCGGTTTAGACAAAACTGATCCCAAAAAGTCCAGAATGTATTATCTCAATAAGGATAAAATAGAGGGACGATAAAAAAGAGTTTCGTTTGCGAAACTCTTTTTTTGTTTCATGAAGACTAAATTCCTAAGGGATTGGTGACGATATAGTAGTAGGAGAATAAAAGGAAAAGTAGGTGAGGATATGAAAATAACGAGAGTCAATCAAATTTTAGAAGTTTATAATACAAATCGGGTACAAAAAACAGGAAAAACCAATAGGACTATGGGGAAAGATGTCTTTGCCTTATCTGAGGAAGGTAAAGACTTTCAAACTGCCCTTAGTGCACTCTCGAAGGTGCCTGATATAAGATATGAAAAGGTACAGGAAATAAAGCAAAAACTTCAATCAGGAACCTATAATATAAGCGCTCAGGAATTGGCGGATAAAATGGTAGAAAGTGCCTTTGAT
>JAAYPH010000189.1 GCA_012519955.1 Candidatus Epulonipiscium sp. | reverse complement strand
TTTGTAACCTTTCATACATCCCATTAATAGATGCTGTATATGGTAAAACATAAAAAATACGACGATAGGGATTTTCTTTCAGATAATTATTCGCCCATATGAAAGCCGCCTCGGTTTTACCTGTTCCGGTAGGTGCAATCAATAATGCATCCTTCTTAACATTGCTGTCTTTCTGTGTGTTACGAAAATCATTGCCATTAGAGCCGATATTAAATTTTTCTTTATACCAATTAAGAATATCCGTATCTATATGCTTAATACGATTATGTCCTGAACCTAAATGGTCACAAGTAATCAATATTCCTTTTAATAATAGAATCAGCTCATAATAATAATTTTTATAGTCATTTAAAGCTGAATATCTATAGTCGTTAATTAATTCAAATACTGGCTGCATTCTATTAAAATCATAGACAATTGATAGCTCTTGGTTAAATCGTTTCGCAAACTTTTCTTGAATCCACCTTAGAACTTGTTTTGATTCATTCCAAGTTTCTAATATACTTTTTTTGGCTATATCATACTGTTCTTTTCTTTTTTGATCTCCCTCTAATCCAAAAGGATTAAAATCATTTTCTTCAAAAGCCATATTCCTCCATATCTCATCTACATTTCTTTCATGATGTCCAAGGATAGCTAACTTAAGTATTCTTGCTGTAGTTTCATCTACATCTAATAAATCTATAAATTCTGCTGAAAGTACTTCATGGCGAAATCTCCATGATTCGGAAACTTCAAGACTTAGTGTGATATTTTGAAACTGACTGGATGCCTTTCCTATATCATGAAAAGCAACAGCCAGGAAAACAATTTCCTGCCAGGCAAATTTTGAAAATGACACATTGTAAGGGCATTGAGGTATCAGCTTCATCATTTGGTCATAAATACTCAAACATTCGGATATATGTTGTTCCAAGGTTTCTTCTACTAATTTGCCTTCTTCATAATGTCTTTTAGCATATAGCATTTAATCCCTCCGTTGTGAAAAAGTGATACCCCGTGGTATCACTTCTCCTTATGTATATATACACCCTTTTTCAATTCTTCATCATACAGAAACATATTATTGTAATTTCCTATCTTTTGATTATCATTTTGTAATATCATAAAAACTCCTGCTTTAGTTACTTTTCTAGGATATTCATCAGTGATATAAATAGGCATGGAGCAAAGTCGACCAAATACCTCCAGCTTAGGCTGAAAAGGAATGATTGTTTTTCCTATCGAAATGTTATGCCGATTCTCTTGGAGTTCAACTTTTTTCACTTCTTTTACAAAAGCTAAATCTTCGCTACGTCCAAGTAACAATGTATAATAAGGCATTTTAAAAGATTCTGCAATACTTTCATCCTCAATATATAGGTAAAGTTTGCATTTTACCATAATTTCTCTTTTAATTGGAATCGCTCCAAAGCATCCTTGCAGCACATCATGACGACTTGTAATTCGACCGGCTTTCATTAATTCCTTATATGTTTGTTTATTACTTTTTTCTAACTGCCTAATGATTAATTCATAATCCTCTGTTTTATATTGGTATTCAAATATATATCCCACTGAAATAGGCTCTACCTTCTCTCCCACGGCAGCTGATATCAGACCATAGATTGTAGACAAAGGCGGACAATCATATGTCTGCTGAATACTGGTTATTGTCATGTCGTTTTTAAAAAATGCAGTGCTGCTTTGCAAAGTAATTCTATACATATGTATCACCTATTTTCAGGTTTATATATTCTCTACAGAATAGTATATTTTAGAAAGAACTTCTTTTGAAAAACGCTTGGTAATTTCATTTATACCCGATAAATCTTCATTACAAATTATTTGTATGTCTTTATCTTTATTCTCCATATTAAAAGAATCAATAAATTCTTTTAGTGCGTTGGTATGTTCATCTAAAAATCCGTTTTTCTTCGCAATGTAGATATCAGATTTAATATGGTCCTTATAATCCAGAATTCCTTCTTTAAATGCGTTGATATTAAAATCCTCCATAGGATTCGAAATCTCTTGAAAAATATTATTTCCGATATCCATGATACAATAAACAACAAACTTTGGTGCAATATCAGCATAAATCGTGCTTAACTTAGCCCCTCCCGTTAAATAGGGCAAAGTTTCTATTAGTGTTTGAATACGTTCTGTACGAATTTCCGGCTTTAAGATAAATTCATCATCTTCACATTCAATAAGCAAATCATTATATCTTTCTACTGGAAACTTCTCCGAAATATTCTTGAATCCAGCTATATTTTTCCTAAAGAACCTACCAGCACAATTTAAATCTATCATAAAACAACCGGAATATTGTGTAGATGCAAAATTTCTTGTATCACCAGTTAAAGGCATTGTAGTGAGTTGTCCATCCACCAATGCTCCATTTCTTTTTACTCCATAATCTTCTTTTATGTCTCCTTCTCTTCCAATGAAGTAAGATATTTTAAATGGTGCTACTCTCGTAGTTCCTTTATTATCTTCATCCACTTTATCCTTATCATTGGCAGGAATTACATTCATATACCCAAACAAATCATCGTCTAAGTACTCAAAAGGATTACATGATGTTGTTGGTGTATTCTTTTTCCCTGATTCTTGTACAATTTTCGGAATGGATAATTTTACACCATCTTCTTCCATTTTGTCCTTAATTTTTGCTTTCATGGACTGCCCTGCTATATAGGATGTCTTGACGGATTTCCCCTTCACTTTTGTATAAATATGCTTAATGCCATTTTCTCCTAAATTAATACATCCTGCAGGAACATTGAGTATCATTGATCCATGTAAAAATCTTCTGTTTTCTTTTGTAACTCCTTTCATTTTCATTTATTTTTCCTCCTCTTGTACTATATTTTTCTTTAATCTATTGAACTCGACATACTGTTGCTTTTCTTCTTCGTTCATATTGTTATAAATAAAATACTTAATTAATCGAAAAGCTAGAGCACTCTTATTTTCTAAAATAATTTGCTTTACATCAGAAATATCAAAAATATTTTCTCCTTGTACTTTAAAGTATTCCTCGTTTAAATCTAATAAACTGTTAATAAAAACATAGGGTTTTTCTACGTTCATTTTCTTCTCATACTCTTCTACCCATTTTGACTTTTTAATATTACGATAATACTTAAGCAATCCGTTTCCGATATTTTCAGCGGCATTTATAAATTGATCTTCCATAAGACTCACCTCTTTCATATAAAATCTCGCATCTTTTATTTCTTCAAATCCAAATTTTGGAGTCCCGTTAATATTCATACAGAAAAAATCTCCCCGTATAAATCTCTCATATTCTTCACTATTTCTAAGATTTTTCTTCATACTGTCCCACTTTTGATCTGCTGTACTAATATAATTTATAAATTTACACATTCCATCGGGGACATTAATATAACTAAGAGAAGCTCCTCTGTTGTCATTTAGGAAAAAATACACTGTAACAAAGTGAGGCTCAATTGTATGAAATCTCATTTTAAAATTTGCATACATCTTCCTTAAATGGTCTACCAATACCTCATACCAGTTGCCTTGAAGGGTTTGAAGGGATGCAAGCATTTCTCGTTTTAAAAATTGATATTGCTCCCTGGCATATTCAATCATATATTTTTCATTGGAAAAGTGATAAAACATGTAAACTCCCTTAGTTGCCTCTGAAACTCGTACATTAAACATAGGTATAAATGAAAAGAGAATAGGCAAATAGCAACCATTACAGCAGTGAACCTGTCCAAGATTTTTTTGACTTAACCCTGCCCCGAAAGGCATGATATCTTTACTAAGTATCAGGTCCGAAGGTTTCCCACAAAATCTACAAATATTGTCATTACTTTTTCGTTCTTGATCGTTACATAAAGAATTTTTATTCTCTAGTATATCAACAACTACCTGTTTAAATGTCTTTACAAACTCCTCTCCCGTTTTCACTGTTTCTTTTTTTCCGGAAGCTGTATCTTCAATTTTATTGTTTATTCCAAACAAATAGTGATTTATGTTATATATTAAGGCAAAATGTTGTTTTAATCCTCGCTTACTGTAATCTAACTCCTTTTCATTTGCACTTAAATCATTAAAACGATATTTGATAACTTCTAAAAATTCGTCTAGATTATTTAAAATGTCTTCTTTTGTCACTTCAGAATAGTTTTCTTTGCTACAAATCATGCTAAGAACTGCATTTCCTAAATCTATAAATGGATGACCGGTAAATGTTAATAACGACATCATTTCACCTCCTACTTACTAAAGTCATATATCTATATACTTCTACAGAAAAATCAAAATTCCTTCATTATATGAATAATTTTGTAAATTTTAAAACTACTGATAGATTAGTAAAGAATTCGAATACACAAACCAATTTAAGTAGTGTATTTAAATCAAAAAGTCTACATTACAGTTTCTACAAAGAACTGAAATGTAGACCTTTCAATATTACAATAATCTTATTGAAACTAAGCATTTTTCATGTTTTCATTCATTTGATCTGTTGCTTCAATTCTACAATAGTCCGATTAAAACAATCAAAAGAAACGAATTTTTATTAACTGGACATCGGTTTCAATTCTACAATAGTCCGATTAAAACGCATTGGACAACAAGTATTATGCGTTTTTCTACCAAAGTTTCAATTCTACAATAGTCCGATTAAAACGAGTGAAGTTTTGTTCACCAAAGCGAGGTTTAACAGGTTTCAATTCTACAATAGTCCGATTAAATCTTTTCCTGTAGGAGCACAAAGCTCAATAACTGCACTGTTTCAATTCTACAATAGTCCGATTAAATCTCGGCGACCCTGAAGGAGACCGCCGACATGATTTTTGTTTCAATTCTACAATAGTCCGATTAAATCGGAATGAAATAGAATGGGTGGCTATTGATATTGATACGTTTCAATTCTACAATAGTCCGATTAAATCCATTATCAGATAGATCCAATTAGAAAACCCAATTGTCGTTTCAATTCTACAATAGTCCGATTAAATCGAATGCCATCTATAGAGGCTTCTGGTGTTAGTATATTAGTGTAGACACAAAAAGCCGAACACCTTAAAATATAAAAAGGGAAGGAAGTGTCTACAATGGCAAAAGGGCAAAAGAATTATACAGAAGAATTTAGAAAGACAATTGTAGAGCTCTATAACTCTGGTAAGAGTTTGGCAGAGCTTAGCAGCGAATATGGCATATCAAAATCAACAATCAATGGATGGATTAAG
>JAAYPH010000188.1 GCA_012519955.1 Candidatus Epulonipiscium sp. | reverse complement strand
ATTACGAGTGAATTGCTCTACCCCTGAGCCACGGAAGCATTAACGAAAGTATTATAAATAAAAATGGCCCATTTGTCAATACATAGGAAAATGCTTTCCTATGTATTGGGCAGACGCAGTGTTTAATCAGAGAAATTACCTGATAAGGCCTTTGCATGCTAATCACAGAGCTTATATCTAAGCTAAGCACACCGCAGGCACCCGTACTTCCTGAAGCTCCATAACGAAGTGGGTTAAAAGTACTGCCGTATGGGTGACTGCGTTTTCTAAGTCAATTTGGATAATATCTTCCCATCTTTGATCTTTTACATGCTGAAGATATCTTTTATTCTCTTTTTTAATATATTCATTTATAGAATCTATGCCTTTGTTGAGATGCATTAAAGATTCAGGAACGACTTTTGCTATATCTTTTGAAAACTTGATATTATACTTTTCATCATCCAAATAGTGTTCATATTGAATATGCTTTTTCATGTCAATTACATAGGCGTTGTGAGAATAACAAAAAGCATCGGCTATATAATGACTAAGAATACCCAATATAAATGAAATGCGGTCTATCTTTTTTTCCTTTAAAACAATTCTATCGTATTCTCGTTGAAAATGGGGCAGAACGATTTGTGGAGAATGGATCTGCATTCTTCGAAGAGGTTGAATATCCGGCATTGTAGCACCGATTGCCATAAGTTTACGATTAAAAGAAACCCCTACTAAAGCTTCAAGAATATCTCCAGCATACTCTGCCACGTAAATATGGCTGGATAATCTCAAGGGTACACCTTCTCTTTATTTTCTATATTTATTACGAGGTTTATTATACTATGTTTTTTATACGACGTCTATTAAAACATACAACTATCCATAATTTGTTTGTAACGGAACGACATAATAAAATCCCTATAACACTATAGGGATTTTATCCATCCTATTCCATTTTCTGACCTATTTCTTTTTCTGCTGAAGACCACCTTTTTTTCTGCTTTTTTGAGAACCTTGTTGTGGAAGTGATTCAGAAGAAAACTCTTCCGTAGCGTAAGAAGCCGGTTGACTAGCCTTATCAATTTTTTTACTTTTAGCCATAGGGGTACTCCTTTCTTCCTTGTATTTAATCACCCTCGTCAATAATTATGAAACAAATAAGGATATTTTATACATAGGAATAAAAGTTTTTGAGCACATCCTAAGGCCTATACTTCGAAAATTTTCGACGTCTCTTCCCGGCTGGCTACTGTTAATTCAAACCTGTGATCAACTTCTATACCTGCTTCCATGAGTTCATTTCTCACACTCATATATGCTAAATCAGGGTAATTATTTTCCTTGCTTAAATGTCCTAAAATCACTGTTTTAAGCTTATCATGGAATATTTCAACCAAGGTTTTTCCGGCTATTTCGTTGCATAGATGCCCCCTGTCCCCCAGGATTCTTCGTTTTAAATAATAAGGATAAGAGCCGCTTTTTAGCATATCAATATCATGGTTGGACTCGAGCAAAATAAGATTGGATTCTCTTATATTGTCCTTTATATAGTCGTTCATATGGCCTAAATCTGTTGCAATACTAATCTTCTTATCCCCATGGACAAAGGTATATCCTACCGGATCGGCAGCATCATGGGGAATGCTATAAGGATGAATAATTAAATCTTCTATAATAAGATCTTTATCCTTTTCAACCACTTGGCGATGTTCCGGTTTTATTTTTCCTAGCATATTTCCCATTTCATCCATAGCACTCCAGGTGCTTGATGTAGCAAATATGGGAATATCAAATCGCCTGGATAAAATACCGACTCCTTTTATGTGATCGCTATGCTCATGGGTAATAAAAATACCATGAATCTCCCTGGGATTCACATTGATTTGGTCTAAACCAGCTTGGACTCTTTTCCCGCTAATACCTGCATCAATCAATAAATTGACTTTAGGTGTTCCTATATAAAGGCAGTTTCCGCTGCTGCCACTAGTAATCGAACAAAAATTAAATGCCATTGTCATTTCCTTCCTTATCGAAGTCACCAATTTGAGTTATATCAACAGTTATTGTATAATAAAACTTATCCCATGTCCACCCACCGATATCTGCTATCAAGTTATAAGGTGATGAAATTTTCCCATAAGGAGCGTGCTTATGATTAGAAAAGCTACTATAAAAGATGCGGCAGTTATTGCAGAATTTAATTATTGTTTAGCAAAAGAAACTGAAGCTCTTGAATTAAACAAAGAAACCTTGTATAAGGGTGTACAAAAAGTCCTTTCAGACGAATCCAAAGGCATTTATTTTGTTTACGAAAAAGACGACAAAGTCGTAGGTCAGTTGATGATTACTAAAGAATGGAGTGACTGGAGAAACGGAGACTTCTGGTGGATACAAAGTGTGTATGTACATAAGGACTACCGAAGACAAGGCATCTATACCTCATTATTCCATCATGTGAAGTCCATTGTAGATTCGGATGATACCATCTGCGGTCTGCGATTGTATGTTGAAAAAGAAAATGAAACCGCTAAAAACACATATAAAGCCCTGGGAATGAAAGAAACTCATTATCTGCTTTATGAATTATCAGCACCTAATAAAAGTCTGTGATTTCAATTCATAAAAAAACTGATCTCCTATATGTTAGAATTTTGTTCTAACAATAGGGATCAGTTCAACATTTGCCCCTACACTATTCTAATGATATTTTACCGTCACTGCTGCATACGATTCTTTTCTTAGATTTATTCATAGTGGTATCTAAGACCACTTTCCCTCCCCACAGCCTAGCAACATATTTTAGTGTCTCAAAGGTATTGGTAGCCTCCAATTCTCTTCCGTCAAACAGATGCTTAAGTAATAAGGTGTTATCACTTTTCTTAGTATCCTTTACAATAATTTTAGGGATACTGCCCATTCCAACGATATCAGCCAGATGATTTCTTATATTTCTCCAGCCTTGCTCATCGGCTACTTCCGTTATGACATAATATCTGTCCTGTTCTTCAAACTCCAGGAGATTCATTTCTCTGCAAAGCTCAAAATTAAGATATCTTCTGATAAAGGAAGAGTCTCTTTCAAGGGCCCTTACCTCAAATATTTTCTGAGGATCTTCATAGCGACGGACTAGATCCTCCCATATTTTAAATCCCATGTAATAAGGGTTGATTCTGCCGGTAGAAGGACGAATCACTGAGTTATGGATTTTTAAAAACTCTATATGATTCCCATGTTCTAAATCCAATTCCTTAAGTATATTATAGTGCCACCAGCTCGCCCAGCCTTCATTCATGATTTTGGTTTCCATCTGGGGAATAAAATATCTTGTTTCTTCCATAACAATATTTAAGATATCTTTTTCCCAGTCTTCACCGTCTCCATAATCTATTAGAAATTCGATCAGATTTTCGTATTCTTTCTTTTTCTCTTTTTCTTCCTCGTTTTTCTTTTCTGAAAGTCCACATTGATAGCGAATGGAATGGGCGGCATCTAAAATACGCTCTACTTTCTCATAACCTATGCTGGGATCTTGTATATAGGAGCGGATTCTATTGGCATGGTTTTTAAACATTTCTACGGCTAACTTGGCATTGGTGTTTTCCTTAAAAAGCCTGTTGTTTTTGAAGAAATCATTATGGGCATATACATGGGCCATGGTTAAAATCTGAAGTATTAAAGTATTGTCTTTCATTAAATAGGCAATGCAGGGATTGGAGTTAATCACCATCTCGTAGGGAAGCCCCGTAAGATTATACTGGTATAAGGTCTTTAATTTTTCGTAGGCTTTCCCAAAGCTCCAGTGAGGATAATGAGACGGCATACCTACATAGGATTCGTAGCAAAGCATATCTTCAAAGCTGATGATTTCAAATTCCTGGGGATAAAAATCCAAGCCCTTTTCTTCTGCCAATTTTTCTATTTTTTCATTCCAATATTTTAATTCGTCTAATGAATAGTTCATGACAACCACCCTTTCGGGCTATTTTTCTTTTCTACATTTAAAAGCTCTACAAAGGCCGACCATACTTCCTCTTTGCTGGATATTTTAACCATTGCAAAATTTGGTTCTTTGATTTCTTCCATGTATTTATGCATAATCGTACTGGTATATGTACTGGTCTTAATTTCCCCATATCCAAACATATTGCAGACTTTGCAAAGCTCTATGGCACTTTCTATAGCTTTTTGATTATCTTCTCCCCAGTTATCCCCATCACTGCAGTGAAACGCATATACATTCCACACTTCCGGATTATATCTTTCTTTTATAATCTCCAATGCCTTTTGATACCCGCTGCTGATATAAGTTCCTCCGGATTCTCCCTTGTGGAAAAACTCATCCTCTGTTACTTCTTTTGCCACGGTCGTATGGGCAATAAAGACCACTTCTACATGGAGATACTTGATCCGCACAAATTGATATAAAAGAAAATAGAAGCTTCTTGCTAAATACTTTTTTGTTTGCCCCATAGAACCGGAGGTATCCATAATACAGATAATCACCGCATTGGAATCCCTTTTTAGTTTTGGCTGTATACGAAAATACCTGATATCATCCTTATGAAAGGGGAATCTTTCATTTTCATCTACGGATTGGTTACGCTGTATCTGCTTTTTTCTTTTGATCTTCTCTATGACTGTGTGCTTTTTAGAAATGCGTGGAGGAATGCCTTTTGTTTGAATACCCCAGCGTTTACCAGTGCTATCGGACTGAATCTCCGTAAACTGTTTTCTATAAAGATAAGGAAGATCTAGATCTTCAAATAAATACTGTATGGCATCTTCGATGGTGATTTCCGTTTCATAGATGTCTTCTCCTTCTTCGTTTCCCGCTTGATTTGCATCACCATTTCCATTCGTATATTTTCCTTTGTGGTAGCGATCGCCTTTTTTTTCACTGCCATCCCCTGAACCTATTCCCTTTTGGTTTGAGCCGTATTTAAAATAATATTCCTTAAGCCCCCTTATGGGGATTTTGATTTTTTTATTTTTTGCCTGACCTATAATGCTTTCTTCCGAAATAATATCCCCTATATTTTCTTTTATGCTTTTTTCCACCAGCTCTCTATGGCGCCGTCTGTCTTCTGAGCTTCTGTCTCTGCCATATTTTTGAAACTCTCGAAAGATTGCCATACCATCACCTAATCTTTCCAAAGATTATTGGCCGCATATTTTAGGATCACATTACAGCAGTGGTCGCAGTAGCCGTTTCTCTTCATTTCCTCAACCATAGCATCATATTTTTTACTTTGCTCCTGATCTCGCACTTTTGATTTGGTAATAATTCTGGAGAGTTCCCTAACCGATGCCGTTAATTTCTTTTCTATGGCTTCCTTTAGGGGTTCATAGCAGGTATAATCAATCTTTCCACCGTTTCTAAGGACTGCAAACATATATGCTGTTACATCCTGTCTAAATCCCTTTGCTGCACTCTGGGTAATCCCCAGCTGCTGTTCGATGGAATGTAAAAATTCTTCATCCGGTTCTAATTCTTCCCCTGTATTTGGATCTTTTAGTTTTGTTTTATTTACAAAGGCTTCCGCATGGTCTAAATAATTATTAAATAAATCCTGAGCCTGCTCTCTATATCCGTGGATAAACGCCTTCGTCACTTCTTTTTCCAATATCTGATGATATTCCTTCTTGATGCTGTCCTGTAGAAATCCCAGATATTTTTTCTTCAAATCTTCCGGTATCGCCATTTCCTTGACTTCTTTAATTAAACATTCCATAACGCTTAAAGGATTAATACAGTTATGTTCCGAATCTGACAGGGCACTGTCTAACGCCTTCATAATAAATCGAGTAGAAATTCCCGTCATCCCTTCTCTTCCTGCTTCTTCTCTCAGTTCCATAACATCGATTCTCTTGGTAGTTCCTTTTTCAATGATTTCTTCCCCGTTATAGATCTTTAATTTGGTCATAGGATCTACCTTGTTAGAAGGTGCAAGACGGCTAAGTATGGCAAACATAGAAGCAACTTCTATGGTATGGGGAGCAATATGGGCCTTAAAATTAGATTTTCTAAGAATTTTTTCATAGATTTTCATTTCTTCATTAAGTTCTAAGCAATAGGGCACCTCAATCTTAACAATTCTATCTAAAATGGCTTCGTTGGTATGGTCTGCTTTAAATTTATTCCATTCCGCTTCATTGGAATGGGCTAATATGACGCCATCAAAATAAATCATAGACCCTTTTCCCGGTGAAGGAATGGATTTTTCTTGAGTCGCTGTAATCATAGTATGCAGATATTCTACATCGTTCTTAAATACTTCGATGAATTCTACAATACCTCTATTGCCTGCATTAAAAGCCCCATTTAATGCAAAAACCCTGGGATCGTCCTCGGGGTATAAATCCATCTTTGAAATATCTACAGAACCAATAAGAACTGAAGTATCCTGATTATTTGGGTCTACTGGCGGAACAACGCCTAT
>JAAYPH010000187.1 GCA_012519955.1 Candidatus Epulonipiscium sp. | reverse complement strand
TCAGGGTGAGAAATAATAGCGAATGTTCTGCGCTTATTTATTTCCTTTAATTGATTCTTATCAGCCATCTTTACAATATTTCAACTTACATATAAAAAAATAACTGCGCATATTTTCACTTATTTATAAGTATTTCACAACCTTTTTTAAAGGATACGGCGCAGTTCTTAGTAGATTCTTTATTTGAAGTTTTATGAAGCTAGAGTCTGTTTTCCTAAGAACCTCTCAGCTATTTCATCAAGCTGTGCAGCAATTTCTTTGAAGTCACAATTCAAATCAAGTGTTGTGGCGCCGATTTGATTTCCACCTATATTGACTAAACAGTCAGGTGTAATATTCTCTTGTGTTTTAGCATAAACAAGCATTCCTGACACATTTCCTGTACTGTCCCTATCCTGATTTTTTACATATGTATAAATCTGATAGATGTTTGATGAATGTAGCGTAGCTTTATCCATTCTTCTCTGAAGTGTTTTACCATAGTATTTTGCATCAAGTATAAGGATCTTCTCGTCGAGTTGAAGAAATATATCTGTCTGCATGTCAGGAAGAAAATTGATCATTGCCTCATCATTCTGATCATCTAAATTCCATTTAACCTTAGCAGCTTTTGCCTCTGATAAATATCTATGATGATAGCGGTAATATTCAAGAATGAACTTCTCATATACCTTAGCCATCTGCTCATCTGAAAATGCAGCCATCTTATAGTCGCCACTTTCCGTGGTCTGAAGCATTCCTACCATAACAAAATAACAGATGTTTAAAAGCATCTGATAATTTCTGTTATTCCTCTGGTAACGCAAACTGTGCCATTCAATCAGTGACGGCTCTAAAAGAGCCACTCTATCAAAGAATACCAGGAGCTTTCTTAAAGCGATTTTATGCTCTGAGGATACATCTTTATCGCGAACCAGATAATGCATAGTCGTTTTTAAAATCTGATTGAACAGATTATTTTCAGAGAGTTCATCAAACTCGCAGGCAAGCTTCTGTTTGCGCTGAATGCGATTACGGATGGTTTCAGCCATATCAAGCTTTCCGCGCATAACACTCAGAGTCTCGTGCTCTGTTACGTATTCTTTATACAATCCTTGCTTTAACTGCTTTGCAACGCCTTTTGCAAGGATAGCAGCAAATAAATCCTGTACCTCTTCAAAATTCTCAGCAGCTACGCTCTCATAATTTGTGTGCTTTAAAATCTGAAATGCATATGACAGCATATAATAGATATTTTTTATAAAAATACCTTTATCATTGGTCATTGAATACACCACGCAGGTTATTTTTCCAGTCCTGTAGTGTTAATGGTTCGTCAAACCAGTATTCTTCAAGCATAGGAAGAATATCGTATTCAACTATAGAGCTCATCCAGTTGTTGGTGCATTCTTCTTTTTCACACCCGCAAAAATAACTGTGACCGATTCTAAAGCCTCGACCTAATGATTTGTCATTAGCGATTTTATCATTCAGGTCTATGATCTGGTCAATCAGCTTGTTGAAGGTACCGTTATCAAGGGATTTCTGGTAGTTTTTAAATCCATTTGAGCCAAAGGATGGTTTCATCTCAAAGAAGCTGAATCGTCTTCTAAGCGCATAATCAATCATAGCAAGGCTTCTATCTGCCGTATTCATCATACCGATGATGTACAGGTTTTCAGGTACTGAAAAAGGCATACCACTGTAAGCTAGTGTTGCCTTAGTTCCACGATAGTCTTTCTCTATCAGCATCATAAGCTCACCAAGTATTTTGCTCATGTTGCCGCGGTTGATTTCATCGATAATAAAGAAATAGTCTTTTTCAGGATTGTTTTCAGCTTTCTTACAGAAGCGATAAAAAATGCCATCAGTCAGCTTAAACTCTGCGCCATCAGGGCGGTAGCCCATAATAAAGTCTTCGTATGAGTAGTTCTGATGGAACTGCACAAGCTCAATTCGAGAATCATCAACCACTCCCATCATAGAGTATGCAAGTCTCTTTGCAGCAAAAGTCTTTCCTACACCAGGTGCGCCCTGAAGGATAATATTCATCTTATTTCTAAGCAGTGAGGTCAAAAGCTCATAACGTTCTTCTGTTATAAAGACTTGGCTTAAGAAATCTCCCTTTGTGTACTTAGAAAGTGCTGTTTCCTGCAAGTTACGAGGGTTGGACTCACGAATGATGTCCATGATAAATTCAAACTCATCTTTCGTAAGCTTAAATAAGCTACCGTTCGGCTGTACAAAGAATTCCATCTTTGCAAGCTCCTGATAACCTTTTAGAAGAGTGTACTCAATTGGAACAGAAAAACCTTCTCGCTTTGCGAAATAAATATTTTTTCCGTCGTTTGCCCTTGTAATCTCTGCAAGTGCAACTACCTTTTGACTGGGTTGGCTTTCATATCCAATAACAATATCGCCGACCTTCGCATCAAGAAAATTCTGATACACGCGACGCTTGTTACCATTTTCGTTGCATAAAGTGTAGCTTTTCTCTTCTCCGATTTTGATATCAGAAAAACTCCAAATTTTAGGACTTGCTGTCAACCACCAATACTGGTGACCTTGCGTTGTTTTGTCAGCATCGTCTTTTGGCTCTGCGTATAAGGGAATATTGGACAAATCTTTCTTTTCAAGAGCTTCTGCAAGTTCACTGCGAAGCTTCCAAACAAATATCCCAGATTCATTTGCTCTGGCTTCTTTCCCCTTATATAGAATAGGCCACCATTTAGTGTTATCGTTATCATCCTTTATAACCTCACAGCCTGTTTTCTTTGCAACACGCTGAGCAAGCGAAGATGAACCTTCATTATAGAAGTTTATAGTCCCTCCATATTTTTCTGATAACTTAGAGCTGGTAGCCTCTCCACCATAATCAAGCATACGCTTCATTATTTCCAAACTACTATATGTGAACACTTCACTATCATTAAGCAGATCTTCCCAATCATCAACAGTCAATGCAGGAGAATAATCTGCCGGCCACCACTCATCCGTAGATGGTGCATCCTCATCTTTATTCAAATATCTGCTGATAAAGAAACCAACATCAATTGTAAGTGTCCTAAGCTCTGGGTCTGAATAACAGGTTTCCGTTATCTGGGATGCAAGCATGTTCTTCAGTTCTTCATCCTGCTGCAGTTCTACGCAGATTTCATCGTAAAATGGCAAAAAATTACGTATATTATCTTTGTAGGCGCCTTTTTTGAAACTATACTTACTTTTCAGTTTACTTGAAACTTTTTTTATTTCACTGAACTTGTAAATGCAATACTTGTCAGGATAACGTAACCAGAGATATGTGCTGATTGCATTTTCATTCTGGTAGTGGTTTGCTACGCCGTTACCATATCTTTCAAGAAGGGTGTCAGAGTTCTGCTTGAAGCTATTAATACGCTCATATACATCTTTGCTTTCGTCAAACAATTCTATGAACATAGGTCTAACTTCTTCCGGCGCTCTCTTCGCAAACACACTAATCATTTTTGCAGGGAAGTTATTAACTGAGGCCAGCAGATTTCCGGTTTGAGATAACGCCTTTTTAAGCATTCCAACGAAGTCGTCGGAATTTACATCCCATTTATCCTGAAAACCTTTCACTGCTTCCCATTTATATTTTTCTTTCGGCCACTGTGTCTGAACGAAACTTTTCTTGTACTCAACAAGTGCAGCCTTCAATTGGGATTTATCAAACATAATTATTCACCACCTTAATTTGCGTCACACAGGCTATTGTATATTTCATCAGAAAAAAAGCCAAGCACTTGATGCTTCATCTCGTCATTTGATAATAACAATAAGAAGGAGTCCTGATTCTGAGATAAAACTTCAATCAGTACGTCGTTTTTATCATCAAAGTATGAGAATTCAAAATCTTCCTGCGTATTGTTCTTTGCGGTGGTTATCGCTATCCCTCAATAGTTTGCGGAATATGTAATTTCTTTAAAACATTGGCAAACTGATCAATAATGTCATCCTTCTTATGGTCTTTTAATTCGATCCATAGCACATTTCTTTCTTCTAGCTGTTTTTTATTTTGTACACTGAGAGTGTCTGCAATAAAAACATCTGAATCTCTGGCTATAACAGCATCAGCAGATTCCGGATTGCCTTTACCCATAAGTTTTACTTCACAACGATATTCTTTTCTAGTGTCATCATAAAGTTTGAAATCAACTTCTCTGTCTACATCTTTAGTTTTATCCTTTGTAAAGTGGTCAGCATTGTAAAAAGATTCTTTTACTCTGCAAAGTTTGCATAACTCTATGAGTAGGGGCTTTTCAACTTGTTTTCCAATTGAAGACCAGGCACCACCTCGTAAAGCAATTTTTCTAGTTGCTAATGCGTTGATAACCAACAAACTTTCAGATAAAGTTAATTCTACAGAAACCTTGTTTTTTGTGATTTTTATTTCAATATTAAGATCGTTAGTTTCATCTTTTTCTAACTCTCCTAATAAATTCTTCAAATATTCGTAATTAGCAACAGCCATGTCAATTACAATTTGTTTATTTGTGGTATTACAAATATTTGAAATCGATTTAATATTTGTACACGCGTTCCAAGCAATTTCTTCTTTTGCTAATTCGGAATTATTTACAAAATTTTCTTTATACCAATCAATATCTATAGAGATATTATTGATTTTTGCTTCAACAATAGCTTTGAAAAAATCCATTGTAAATGAAAAGAATTTTGTATTTATGTTATTGATTATTGCTGTTCTATAATCTTTTCCTGCAAGCAAGCAAGCAATTGTTTGTTTAATTTCATCACTATTAAATTTCATTGTATTCCCTATTTTTATTGATTAAATTGCAATACCTTTCATTTTGCTCACACAAAATAGGTGTTCTGTTCATTTCGATGGCCACACTTCCTAATGTACCTGATCCGGCAAAAG
>JAAYPH010000186.1 GCA_012519955.1 Candidatus Epulonipiscium sp. | reverse complement strand
CTTTCGGGTTTTGGTGGATTTGTTGCTCGGCACTTCAATTTTACCATAAATCGTTGAGGAGTTATATTTTTTTGTAGAAAAAACATCCCGTATTTATACGGGTTTGGGCGTTTCGCAAACGCCTAGTAAAAAACTAATTAAGGAGGTAAGTATAATGGAAGCGTTGGTATCGACAGGCAGTATCAGTTTTCTTCTCGTATTTTTTGAAGGAATTTTATCTTTTTTCTCTCCCTGCGTTATTCCGCTTATTCCTGTCTATATGAGTTATTTGGCAGGAAATACGGAAGACATCGATGAAAGCGGCAATATTGCCTACAATAGAAAAAAGGTGTTTTTTCATACGGTATGTTTTGTTCTTGGAATATCTTTTGCATTTTTTATTCTTGGCATGTCTTTTACCGCCATTGGAGCATTTTTTAAGAATAATAAATTATTATTTACAAGAATAGCTGGAATATTCATCGTGTTGCTCGGACTATTTCAACTTGGAATTTTGGATTTTAAGTTTCTTAATCGTGAAAGGAAATTTCATCTGAATCTAAGCAATAGAAGTGTCAATCCTCTCGTAGCATTTATTATGGGGTTTACCTTTAGCTTTGCCTGGACGCCCTGTGTCGGTCCTGCCCTTTCTTCTGTCCTTATCTTGGCATCCAGTGCAGAAAGCTCCCTCATAGGAAATTTACTGGTGTTACTATATGCAGTAGGTTTTATTATTCCATTTTTACTCCTTGGATTATTTACAACTCAAGTCCTTAATTTTTTGGACCATCATCAAAAATTACTAAAGTATACGGTTAAGGCAGGAGGCGTTATTTTAGTTCTAATCGGAATTATGACGTTTACTGGATGGATTAATAGCATCTCAGGATACTTAAATTCCTTCAATTTCCCTGGAAATACCCAGACCACAGAACAGCAGGAATCCGTCAATGAACCTACTGAAGCATCTGATGAACAAAAGAATGAAACATTATCCCCTGCCATCGACTTTACCTTAGTGGATCAATACGGCAACGAGCATACGCTCTCAGATTATAAAGGCAAAGTGGTATTTTTAAATTTCTGGGCGACCTGGTGTCCTCCTTGTCAAAAAGAAATGCCGGATATCGAAGCAATGTATCAGGAATATAACCAAAACCAAGAAGATGTAATATTCTTAGGTGTTGCTAATCCAAAAAGTGAAAATAATCCAAATACACGAGAGTTAGAAAAAGAGGGTGTTATAGAGTTTCTAGAAGAAAATAACCTTACTTTCCCCGTGGTATTTGACGAAACTGGTGAAGTTTTTAATGAATATGCTATTTCTGCACTGCCTACAACCTTTATGATCGATAAGAACGGAAATATTTACGGATATGCTCCCGGAATGCTGACAAAAGATATGATGAAAAATATCATTCAGCAAACTTTAGAATCTACGAATTAACATGAAAAGGCAAGGATTATGCACTATAATCCTTGCTTTACCATTTACGGCTGCTACCGCCACCGCCGGAAGAGCCTCCGCCGCCTTTAAAGCCGCCTCCGCCATATCCACCCCCACCGAAACCGCCGTTTCCGCCGCCCCGTCTTCCACCAAAGATAGAGCTCCAGAAAAATATTTCAAAAATAAATCTGGTGAGTCTTCCTCTTAATAAAAAAATATCTATCAGAAAAAGTATAATGAGTAAAGTAGGTATACTTTTATTCATTCTATTATTCCTTTGAACAACTCCCTGAGGGATGGTATCTGGAACACCTATCAGTTCTATATCGTATTCTTCGGCAACTTTTGATGCCAGAACCTGATATGTTGCGATGATTCCTGAATCATAATCTCCTTCCGCCAGATAAGGAATCAGATATTCATCCTGAATCCTTCCGGTTTTAGCATCGGGCAAACGCCCTTCCAGACCATAACCTACCTCAATCCTTGATTCTCTTTCATTGGGTGCTATAAGTAGCAAAACCCCGTTATTTTCTTCTTTTTGCCCTATGCCCCACTGTCTGAATAATGTATTGGCATATTCTTCAATGGAAGCTCCCTGAAGGCTGTCTATAACAACAACTACAATCTGTGCTCCAGTTTTTTCTTCCAGCTCTTTTGCCATGTTTTCAATGGTTTGTTTAGTACTGCTGCTGAGAACTCCTGCAAAATCACTGACATAATAATTTGACGGAGAGGGAATATCTATTTCTGCACCTGCCATACCGGGTATACATAATAAGAATAAAATACCTATCAGCAAGGCACTCATTCTTCTTGTCATATTATCCCTTCCTATCATCAGAATTCAACCTTTGGCGCTTCTTTGCTGCCTTCATCTGCCTGGAAATACTCTCTTCTTTCGTAACCAAACATACTGGCAATGATATTGGCAGGAAATTTTTTGATTCTTGTGTTATAGGCTTGAACGGCATCATTATAGTCTTTTCTTGCTGTTGCGATTCTGTTTTCCGTTCCTGCCAGTTCATCCTGCAGGGCTCTAAAATTCTGGTCTGCTTTTAAAGTCGGATAGGCTTCACTAATTGCCAGTAATCTGTTTAAAGCGCCGGATAGCTCATTATTGGCCCTGGCAGCTTCTTCTACAGTATTGGCACCGATAAGCCTTGCTCTTGCATCAGAAATGGCTTCAAATATTTCCTGCTCATGGGATGCGTAGCCTTTAACGGTGGCTACCAAATTTGGTATCAAGTCCGCCCTTCTTTGAAGATTGTTTTCTACCTGACTCCATTTGCTGTCAATATTTTCACTGGCTGCTGCCAAACTGTTGTAACTTCCAATGATGCTGGAACCTATAATCAATAAAAATACTAATACAACACCCAATACAATCCATCCTGTTTTAGATTTTTGCACAGCACCTCTTCCTTTCTGTTAGAATAATCATTTTACTTTAAGTATTCCACATTCATAAAAGCTTTTATGTAAGCACGTCAAGAATCTTTATTATTATTATATGTTGCACATTTAAATTTCTTAAAAAAATCCTAATCCAAATAGAGTTTTGCT
>JAAYPH010000185.1 GCA_012519955.1 Candidatus Epulonipiscium sp. | reverse complement strand
GGAAACAATATTTCCATCATTGCAAAAATAGAAAATAGAGATGGCGTAAATAATATTGATGAAATCTTGGAAGTGGCTGACGGCATTATGGTAGCAAGAGGAGATTTAGGGGTTGAAATTGCAACAGAAGAAGTCCCTCTTGTACAAAAAATGCTTATACAAAAAGCAAACCAGGCAGGAAAGCCTGTTATTACGGCGACTCAAATGTTGGATTCCATGGTTAGAAATCCAAGACCTACAAGGGCGGAAGCCAATGATGTTGCCAACGCTATTTTTGATGGAACAGATGCGATCATGCTTTCGGGAGAAACTGCAAAAGGTTCCTATCCTGTGGAAAGTGTGATTATGATGTCAACCATTGCAAAAAGAACTGAAAGTTCTATTGATTATATTAAGAATATGAGTACATTCCATAGAACGATTCAGACCGATATTACGAATGCCATAAGCCATGCAACCTGTACTACTGCAGCGGATTTGAATGCTGCTTGTATCGTAACGGTTACAAAATCCGGCGGCACAGCAAGAATGGTTTCTAAATTTAGACCTTCTTCTCCGGTTTTAGGCTGCACCATTGATGAGCAGGCGTGGAGACAGCTCAATTTGGTTTGGGGCTGCATACCCGTTAAAACAGAAGTAAAGTCTACAACGGATGAACTTTTTAATTTAGCAGTAGACAAGTCTGTAGAAACAGGCGTTGCGAAGACTGGAGACATTATCGTCATTACAGCAGGAGTACCTGTTGGCGTATCAGGTACAACAAATATTCTGAAGGTTCACATTGTAGGAAATGTATTAGCAAAAGGAGAAGGCATAGGCAATAAGGTGATTGCAGGAACAGCCAGCGTCATTAAAGTCGTTGAAGAAGCTGAGAAGTATTTCAAAAAAGGAGATATTTTAGTTACTTATAGAACGAACAATGATTTCCTTCCATACATTAAAAAAGCCTCTGCTATTGTTGTAGAAGAGGGAGAAGAAGGAGAAAACAGTCACGCAGCCATAGTGGCAAGAGCCTTGGATATTCCTGTTATAATAGGTGCGAAAAATGCCGTAACCTTAATTAGAAGCGGTACTTTAATCACAGTGGACAGCAAAAATGGATTCGTTTATAATGGTATGCCCGAAAAAACAAGGAATCATAAATAATAATAATTATTTAATAATAGCATTTGACAAGAGGAATAATTTGGTGGTATATTATGCATAAGAGCAAGACATATTTAATATAGTATAGATTTTTATATTAAAATCTATAGTATATACATAAAATACTATCAAGAAAAGGGGTATGCATATGAGTAAATGGGTTTGTTTAGTATGTGGATACGTTTATGATCCAGAAGAAGGAGACCCAGATAACGGAGTTCAACCAGGAACAGCTTTTGAAGACGTTCCTGAAGATTGGGTTTGCCCTGTTTGCGGAGTAGGCAAGGATGAATTTGAAGAACAATAAAAATGAGTAGGGGGATACCCTACTTATTTTTTCATTTACTAATTAAAAAATGGAGTGATATTAATGGGGGAACATTCATACAGTTATAGAGAAATTTTAAAGCTTGCGATCAGCATGGAAGAAGAGGGTATTAAGTTTTATGAAGGATTAGCCCAAAAAACCACGGGAGAAATCAAAGAAGGATTGCTTTCCTTAGCTGATGATGAGAAAAGACACAAAAAAATTTTCGTAAAATGGTATAAAAATTCGAATGAAGAGCAAGGGGACGATTATCTTTTTGAAGAAAGTGTGGATTTATTTTTCCACAATTACGCAAAAAACAAAGGGTTTGAGCGAAGAGAAGCCGTTCCTGATTCTTTAGAGGAAGCAATTGATTTAGGCATCGAAACAGAAAAAATTACGATTGAATACTATAAAAGTTTATTGGAGCATGCGAAGTCTCCGGTTGCTGAGATATTAAAAAAATTAATCGCTGAAGAAGAAGGACATTATATTAAATTAAAATCATATAAATCCAATTTAAAAAAGTAGGGAATTTTTCCCTACTTTTTCTTTGTGTCTGAGGGGCATTTGCCGAAAAAAGAACAGCCCTTACAGTCTTCACATTTTTTATATGGATATTCAACAATGGTATTGCATCTGGGACAGCGAGGGGCTAATTTTACATCTACTTCATTGCCACAAGTGGGGCATTTCATTATATCACCTTCTATATCTTAGATCAGGAGAGAGCGGCTTATTATACTAATACAAATGCCAGCATTCCTCCCACCAAAAATGCAATAAACATACTTCCAAACCAGATGAGGAGAGATTCTTTCCAGCTTCTTTCTTTAAAAATAACCAAGATAGCGGCAATACATGGTACAAACAAAGTAATAACAACGAGAGAAATTAAAGTCTGTGCAGCATTTAACATGCCTTCTTCAGCCAATTTAAAGAGCCCTGCGGCACCAAAATCCCGCCTTACAATTCCCATAATAAAAGCCGTTGCCACTTCTTTTGGAAGTTTTAAGAATCCTTCTGTCAAAGGAGCAATTGCATTTTGAATAGTAAGTAGAATCCCAAAATGGTCCATAAAGGTAATTAGTACCGCTCCAATAACAAATAAGGGAGAAGCTTCTTTTAAAAATGCCACGGATTTCGTATAGGTTTTAGATAAAACATTTTTGAACCTTGGCATTCTAAGAGGGGGAATATCAATTAAAAGGTCTGTAGATTCTCCGGGCATTACTTGATTAAGCAGGGTACCGGCAAGTACGAAAACAAGAATAATGGTTGCTATATAAACTGTGAAATAAACTGGTCCTATGGCACTGATCATTCCTGCAATAACGCCTAACTGAGCGGAGCAGGGTATAGCCAGACCAAGGAGCATGGTAGCAATAAAGCGTTCCCGTTTTGAACCTAAAATTCTTGTGGTAATCGTAGCCATGGTCACACATCCGAAACCTAAGATAATCGGAATAATGGCTCTGCCGTTTAATCCTAATTTTGTCAGCATCCTATCCACCAATGTTGCAATACGTGGAAGATATCCAGAGTCTTCTAATATGGATAAAAGAAAATAAAAACCTATAACAAGAGGAAGCAAAAGTCCCAGTATATAAATCGGAACCATGGTTAAGATACCGAATTCGCCAACTAAAAACTTCTCTAAAAAATCATATCCTTCTACCAGAGGACCAAATATATTCATAATAAAGTCATTATAGTAAGTTCCCATAATGATTTCTTCTGTTATACCTACAACTGTTTGGGCGATAAATACCCCTAGAAATTGATACATAATAAAAAGGGTCAGAAGCAATATAGGAATTCCTGTAAGGGGTTTTAACATCAGTTGGCTTAAACGCGTCTTAAAAGAAGCACCGTTAGTTGTTTCAGTCACTACAGAATTAACAATTTCATTTACTCTTTTGCGTCTTTGAAGATAGATTTTTTCTCTATAAGGATATTTTTCTTTGATATGATTTCTTTCTATTATATTTTCATCTTCTTCTAATACAAGGAGAGCTTCAGCAGGATTCGATACCTTAGGCATTACGGATTTCATGAGATCTTTAATACCGCTTATGGAGTTTCCTGTAGAAGCTGTTGCGAGAGTATTTTTTAACTCTTTTATTCCCTGTTTATTGACTGCGACTGTTGGAATTACCGGAACTCCCAGGAGCTCTGATAACTTTTTTACATCTATTTGCAGTCCGTTTCGTTTTACATCATCCATCATATTCAGGGCTACAATCACTCTTTTACCCATATCTATAAGCTGCTGAGTAAGAAATAAATCCCTGTCCATATGTACAGCATCTACAACGTTTAAAATGATATCTCCGTCAAGGATCACGTCTCTTGCAACCCTTTCCTCGTCATTAAAAGACGAAACCCCATATACCCCTGGAGTATCCAGGACAATATAATTCTTATATATCCCATGACTGATATCTACAGTTGTGCCGGGGAAATTGGATACATCCACATATATCCCTGTTAAAGCGTTAAAGAACACCGATTTGCCGACATTGGGATTTCCGACTAAAACAAGTTTAATTTTATCGCTATGATTTTTAAGATCAACCTGGGTGCTTGTATGACACGAACTCATTATGGTACCTCCCATAAGTTATGAAACAGATTTAATTTGAATTTTTTCTGCTAATCTATGTCCGATAGCAATTTCCTGCATGCGGTTTTGAAGAATTACTGGACCTAAATGAATCACTTGAGAACATTTAACCTGAGCCCCTTCATAGAGTCCAAAACGAATAGCTTGTGCTCTAATAGACGGGTCAGGAATAGATACAATTTCTATGATCTGACCAGGGGTTGCATTCGATAGAAGCATGGCAATCCTCCTTGTTTAAAATGATAATTATTATCAGTAATTATTAACAAAATATCTGTCGATAGTATATTACAAATGATAATAGATGTCAATATAACCTGGTAAGAGTGCGTAAAGTTCTAATTCATTGACAAGTATTTCGGGCAATACTATTATATAATTAGTAATATTCAATAAAAACATATGATAACAGGAGAAAAGTATGACTGCTCAAAGGAATATAGGGATCATAAGGATTATTTTATTTTTAGTGAATTTTATAACCATAATTTTTTTGGCAGGTATCATTTATCGAAGTACTAAGCTCATAATATGGGATTTCCATGCCAGAGACTTTTTAGAAAGCATACAGTATATACCTGTTATTCCTTGGAAGGTTCCTACCTATTGTATTTTATTGTTATTGCTTTTTCCCCTTAGTATTGAATTAAGGGAAAAGTTTTTTAAAGAAAGCAGTACCATGCAAATCCTATGGTGTTTTTTTGATATTTCCATATGTGTTATCATTATTTACTTACTAAATATGGGGCATAAAAGTCTTTTGCTCTTACCCCTTACAAATATCATAATATACATCGACGGTAAGAAACGCAGATTTCTGTTCATTGCCTTTACTTTGGCTTTATATAGTATTTTTGATTATGATATTTTATCGGTCAAGTTTAATATGTTTTCTATTAATGAATACATTCAATATTTCAATCCTGCTCAAAGATTGTATTTGCAGGGAATAAAAAGCATTCTGTTTTCTGCCAATCAAATGCTTTTTATTATATTTATGATTTTTGTTGTACAAAAAGAAATTGATGAGAATGTAAAAATTAGAGAGATCTATGACAAATTAGTGAGAACAACTGAAGAACTTCGGGTTGTTAACATACAATTGGAGGATTACGCCAAGAAATCTGAAGAAATGGCGAAAATCAAAGAAAGAAATAGGCTTGCCAGAGAAATTCATGATATCATCGGTCATACCTTGACGGGTATTTCTACCGGGCTGGATGCCTGTTTAGAATTGATTGATCTGGATCATGCAAAAACCAAATATCAATTGACTAAAATCGCAGACCTTGCAAGGCAGGGGCTGTTAGATGTACGAAAATCTGTAAAGCAGCTTAGACCGGATGCTCTTGAGAGAAATTCCTTAGTTTCAGCCATACAAAAGCTTGCGGATAATATTAATGACTGTACCAGTACCCGAGTAGAAGTTCAGATTAAAGGAGAAGAATCCCGTCTTAGTGGTGATGAGGAAGAAGCTGTATATAGGGTGGTTCAAGAAAGCATTACCAATGCGGTGCGACATGGACAAGCAAAAAATATCAATGTATCTCTTAGATTTAATGAGGATAAGGTTGAAATTGATATTATAGATGATGGAGTCGGCTGCGGCAATATCCATCAGGGCTTTGGATTAAAACACATTACGGAAAGAGTTCTTATGCTTCAAGGCAATGCAAGGTTTAGAAGCGAAGAAGGCAAGGGTTTTCAAGTCATAGTGGATATTCCTATTAGGAACAAGACTATTTAAAGAAGATGAACTAGGCGGATGGGGGAAAGCATATGATAAAAGTGATGATCGCAGAAGACCAGGAATTGATTCGCCAAAGTCTGGAGTTTGTTATTTCAAATAAAGAAGACATGAAAATCGTAGCTCTGGCTGCAACCGGAAAACAAGCAGTAGAATTGGCAAAGGAGAAAAAACCAGATGTTATCCTGATGGATATACGAATGCCAGAAATGGATGGCGTAGAGGCAACAAAGATCATTAAAAAAATGTATCCTGAAATAAAAATCATTGTACTGACCACTTTTGATGATGATGAATATGTTTTTGATGCCTTGAAAAATGGAGCCAGCGGATACTTGCTTAAAGGAATTTCCTTAAATGAATTGGTAGAATCCATTCGGATTGTAATGAACGGAGGTTCTTTAATCAATCCTACAATAGCCACTAAGGTATGCAAGTTCTTTTCTCAAATGGCTGAAGCAGATTATACCAATAAAATTCAATCCGATGCGCTTTCGTCTTTAAACAAAAACGAACTTAAAATTATGAAGCTTATTGGGATGGGCTATTCCAATAAGGAGATTACAAAAGAACTCAATTTCAGCGAGGGAACTGTAAGAAATTATATCAGCAATATTTTAAGTAAACTGGATTTAAGAGATAGGACCCAAATCGCTATTTTGGCGGTGCAAACTGGAATCACCAGAGAGAATAATATTGATCATCAATAAAAAGTAATGCCCTTAAATATATGCTTTTTATATATTTAGGGGTTTTATATTGCATCAAGCACACAAATGTCATTCTAAACATGACATTTGTAATTATAATTAAATGACATAATACACATGATAGAGTACTTGATTTATTGTATGATTTGCACATAAACACATTCTAATTGAGTTAATTTCATAATTTCTAACCCTTGAAATCAAAGGATTAGAAAAGGGTATAAAAAATAGTTTACCCCAATCCGATAAATAATTCGTCAAAATAATCCACAGAAAGGAGTAAACTACG
>JAAYPH010000184.1 GCA_012519955.1 Candidatus Epulonipiscium sp. | reverse complement strand
TCCTTTCGGAACAAAGCGTCTCTGTTCGCACCTCTTTCTCACGAATGACGGGAATTACCCGCTACCCTTTAATGGAAGTTCGGACTTTCCTCCTTTTTAAAAAGGCGATTACTCAACTTGTTAAGGCGCATCTATTGTAAAATATTATATGAATATAGTCAATATCGAGAGTTGCCTAATACAACATGAGCATGAAATGAGGAACACTTTCTAACGCAAAATGAGCATGAAATCATGCCCATCTTGCAAAAGCGTGTGAATCAGACATGATTGATGTATGACCATCACAATGAATGACTCACACATAGTTAGTTTAAAACAAGTCAAGGAATTTGTGAAGCTTGATTCGAGTCTCAAGCTAAGAGCAAGTTCAAAGAAGGAAATGTATTAATGGATCAATGAAGTCTTGAATCGTTTCCGGTATTTCTCTTTAAAGAAAAGACAAAGGATTAGTCAGAGAATACATCAAGAAGATGACTGGATTGTCTGATTCTCAATTAACGAGAATCATATACAAGAAGAAGAGAAAAAGGAGTTGCTTCCCTTTCTTCTGAAAGGAAATACTGAAGAGAGAATATGAGGTATTTAGGAAAGAAGAGTATCGGACTATCGCTCAAATCTCTGCTTCGCATATCTACAACTTAAGAGCAACTAGACAGTATGAATCCCATTCCTTAACAGTCAAGAAGACATGTGCAGTATCGATTAAGATAGGAGAAAGAAGAAAGCCTAATCCATATGGTCATCCCGGCTTTCTCCGCGTTGATTCAGTGCATCAGGGCGATTTAGAGAAGGAAAAAGGAGTGTATCATATCAACATGACTGATGAAGTAACGCAGTGGGAAATTATTGGAACAGTGGAGAAGATTTCCGAACAATACTTGCTTCCGCTTTTAGAAGATCTTTTAAATCAATATCCGTTTAGGATAATAAACTTTCATTCGGATAATGGAAGTGAATATATTAATAAGACAATAGCAAGACTATTAAACAAGCTGATGATTGAACAGACTAAATCAAGATCAAGGCATACCAATGACAATGCCTTAGCAGAGTCAAAGAATGGATCGGTGGTTAGAAAACACATGGGATATGTACATATCCCGAAGAGACAGGCCAAAGCAATTAATATCTTCTGCAAAGAGTATCTGAATCCCTATCTCAACTACCATCACCCTTGCGGATTTGCTACCTTAAAGGTCGACAGAAGAGGAAAGGAAAAGAAAAAGTACAACTCACCCCCAGATTGCGAACAATATTTGAAGCCAGGGATTACGCTTGAAATGCTGGATAGAATTGCGTATGATATGAGTGACAATGAGTTCGTTGGAAAAATGAAGAAAGTTAAAGAAGAATTGTTTAAAAATTTTAAATCCGTACCTCAAGAAATGCTCTCCTTCACATCCTTCGTTTCATGCTCATTATTGGATTGGAAAATACTTTATCGTGTCAAATCATTCAACTAAGACGCCGTAATTCTTTTTATCAATCGTTTTTGTTTTCTTTTAAGCAGTATTTTCTTAACATTTCTATATATTATTTTTTTGCTTGTATGTTCATGGTATTTTGCCTTATGTTAATTATGTTGGCAATCTACGTTTCGGTGTCTTTTTATATTATTCAACCAATAGCTTTTTGGTGCCATTTTAGATAATTTAATGCGTTAATATTGACACATAGTAGGTAGAGGGGGTATTATCTACCAAGGTGGTTAATTAAAATAAGGTGTAGCATATTAACAAATAATAAAAAATAATAAATGGGTAATATATGAATAAAAAAAGAAACTATATTGTAATCTTTTTATTTTTCCTTGTTTTAACGATAGGAATTGTTTCTATTGACTATTTTAAACAATTAGGAACTATTCTAGCAGAAGCTAATATTCCTAATCCTGGACATGCACTAGATGAAATAGAGGGATCAGAAACATTAGTAAGAACATCTGGGGATCAATCAATTGCTGGAACGAAAACTTTTGTTAACCAGATTGTTGCCCCTAAATATTGCATTGGAGATAAATGTATAGAGAGTTGGTCTAGTTTAGGCTCTTCGTCTGGAAGCATAATTTTTTTAGATGGAGATAGTTGTCCGGAAGGTTATTTTATAGATAGAATTTTTTTGGGCGATTGTCATGTTGAGGATTCTTGTCAAACTATATGCGATAGCTTAGGATGGCTTCCTCCTGGTGATTATTATTGTCGGTCTAGAGTTCCAAGTCCTTTATGGGGTTGTGCTAGTACTACTGATGGTCCTAATTGTTTACGTCCCATTTCTAAAGTTGCTTGTATGAAAAATGATTATAACAATTATTATATTTCTACAGGCAAACAAACAATTTATGGAGAGAAGATTTTTAAAGATGGCTTATGGATAGGTCAAAATGGTAATATTAGAGTAGGTGGAACAGATATTACTAGTGTTCCCAATTCTCAATTAGAAGTTTTCGGAGATATTGATTTAAGAGGCAATATCAAAACTAGTAAAAACCCTTTTCATATTCAAAGTTTAGTAGGTGGAACAAATATTATTTCGTTAATGCAAAATGGAGATGTTGGAGTTGGGAAAACCCCAACTACAAAATTTGACGTAAATGGTAAAATCAGAGCGACTGAAATTGAAGCTGGTAAAATAATATCAAGTGGATCAATTAAAATAGGGAATTCTAGTTTAGATTGTTCTTCTAGCGAAGAAGGTTCTGTGAAGTATAATCAATTAACAAAAGGTCTCGAAGTTTGTAATGGATCAAGCTGGGTAGCCTTTTCTCAGAAAGCTTGTCAGTTAGACGGAGAGCCTCAAACAACACTCTGGGGCGAGAATCAATATGAATGCTTGGGGGATGATCATAGATGCTTTAATGGTCAATGTAGGAAATGTGAAGGATCATTGATTGGTGGAAAGTGTTGGTATTCTGTTGGTGCGAATAGTCCATGCTCGGAAAGAGGAGGAATTGACGATCCTTATTATGCTGATCCTAGTGATTGTACTATTTGCTCTACTTTAGTTAAAAATACTAATTATTGGCTGGGTCAAACAATATCGTGTGAAGGGTCCTCTAATTATGGTCCTATGGCAGTATTTACTGGAACAATGCATTATAATCCAATTAATTGTTATTATCATAATTCAAGTTCAAATCGTGAAACTCCTTCGGGTTATCCTCCCTATATGTCTTATGGTGGAATTTTTTGGGCCCCATGTAAATATTAAACCAAAACCGCCTCTGGGCGGTTTTTTTGTGCCTTAACAAGTCCGTAAGCCGAATTCTGTTTTATGTAATCATCTATCTGGCATAAGAATTACTTCTTAGCTCAAGCGAACTACTTTTTCTCTCTTGCGAGAGTTTGTTCTTGCTTCCAGGTAAGGATTTAGCCGTTTCACC
>JAAYPH010000183.1 GCA_012519955.1 Candidatus Epulonipiscium sp. | reverse complement strand
TTCTGCTTGAGTTACTATGCCTACAACAAGGGTAGTGTCTTCAATTAATGCGATTGGACCATGTTTTAATTCTCCTGCCGCATAAGGTTCACTATGAACATAAGCTACTTCTTTAAGCTTAAGGGAGCCTTCCATAGATACCATATAGTCAAGGCCTCTTCCTACATAGAATACATTTTTAGAGTTAACATATTTGTCAGCTAATCTTTTGATTCTTTCTGCTTTATTTAAAACTCTATTCACTTTTCTTGGCAATTGATAGAGTTCATCTCTTAATTCTTTGAACTCTTCTTCGTTCATTCTGCCTAATTCAAGAGCAATGTGGCAAGTTAGAAGATACATGGCGGCAAGCTGCGCAGAGTAAGCTTTAGTAGAAGCTACCGCGATTTCTGGTCCTGCCCAGGTATAAAGGATATCATCAGCCTCTCTTGCGATTGAGCTTCCAACAACGTTAACAATGGCAATAACTCTTGCTCCCCCTTGTTTTGCCAAACGAAGGGCTGCTAAGGTATCTGCTGTTTCTCCGGATTGTGAAAGCACGATCATAAGAGTGTTTTCATCGATTACAGGATCTCTGTATCTGAATTCTGAAGCCACTTCTGCAACAACAGGTACTCTTGCGATTCTTTCTAAGAGATATTTACCTACAATCCCTGCATAATATGCGGTTCCACAAGCAACGATGTAAATTTTATTAATATTTTCTAATTCTTTTTTAGACAGTTTAATATCGTCTAAAACAACTCTGTTTTGATCTTCTGGAAGTCTTGGCATTAAAGTATCTTTTACTACTTTAGCCTGCTCAAAGATTTCCTTTAACATAAAGTGATCATAACCGCCCTTTTCTGCGGCAGCTACATCCCAGGTTACTTTAAATACTTCTTTATCCACTTGTTCTTTATCTTTATTGATAATCTTAACTTCATCTCTTGTTAAAATGGCTAGTTCTCCATCTTCTAAGAAATATACGTCTCTGGTATATTGAAGAATTGCCGGTATATCGGAAGCAATATAATTTTCTCCCTTGCCCAATCCTACAATAAGCGGACTGTCTTTTCTAACAGCAATCAATTGATCTGGGTAATCTTTAAATAAAATTCCTAAAGCATAGGATCCTTCTATTTTATTCATTACTTTAATTACCGCATCGATGGGATCGCCTTTGTAGTAATAATCAAGAAGATGAACGGCTACTTCTGTATCGGTTTCAGATAAAAATACATATCCGTTGCTGATTAATTCCTCTTTTAATTCCATATAGTTTTCTATGATTCCGTTATGAACAACAGAGATCGTTTCATCCCCATTGGAATGAGGATGGGAATTTTCATCAGAAGGTGCTCCGTGGGTTGCCCATCTTGTATGACCTATCCCTGCAGTTCCCTTTACAGCTCTGCCTTCAAGTTTTTCTTCAAGGTCTTTAAGTCTTCCTTTAGTTTTCATAACATCTATACATGAACCATTATAAACAGCAATTCCTGCTGAATCATATCCTCTATATTCTAGCTTCTTTAAGCCATCTACCAGTATTGGTGATGCTTCTTGTTCTCCAATATATCCTACAATACCGCACATAGTAATATCCTCCTTAATCTCCTATCCCTTAACCTATTTGTTTAATTCTGCTTTAATGAGTTCTGCTAATTTTTCTGCTTCATCTTTTAATACTTTTTCATCTTTTCCTTCTATCATTACTCTAACAAGAGGTTCGGTTCCAGAAGGACGAATAAGTACTCTGCCTTCACCGGCAAACTTTGCTTCCAGCTCTTCAATGGCTTTTTTGATTTTTTCATTTTCTAAGTAAGAATATTTTTTATCGTTAGAAACCTTCGCATTAACTAAAACCTGAGGAAGTACTTCCATAACGCTTGCTAATTCGGAAAGCTTTTTGCCTGTCTTTTTCATAACGGATAAAAGCTGAAGGGCAGTAAGTATTCCATCTCCAGTGGTATTATAATCAAGGAATATGATATGTCCTGATTGCTCTCCACCTAATTTATAATTGTCTTTTAACATTTCTTCTAATACATAGCGGTCTCCTACTTTGGTTTTTTCAATGTTAAGACCGTTTTTCTCTGCCATGATAAAAAGTCCTAAATTGCTCATTACAGTAGCAACGATTGTGTTTCCAGTTAGTGTGTTTTCCTTTTTCATCTGAAGACCACAGATTGCCATAATCTGATCCCCGTCAACAAGATTGCCGTTTTCATCTACAGCGAGACATCTATCGGCATCTCCATCAAAAGCAAGACCAAGGTCAACTTTATTGGCTTTAACCATTTCTTGAAGTCCTTCCATATGGGTTGAGCCGCAATTTTTATTGATATTGCATCCGTTTGGCTCATTGCCTATTACAATAAGCTCTGCTCCTAAGGCTTCCAATACTTTAGGTCCTGCCATGTAAGCTGCACCATTGGCACAGTCTACGGCAATTTTAAGTCCCTTTAAGTCTACATCAACGGTTGACTTTAAGAAATCTACATATTCATTTAAAGCATTAGGTTCTTCAACGATAGTACCTACTTCATCTCCTATGGGAGTTGGAAGCTCTTCTGTATGATCTAATATGATGCCTTCAATTTCTTCTTCAAGTTCATCTCTTAGTTTATAACCTTCGCTGTTAAAGAATTTGATTCCGTTGTATTTTACCGGATTATGGGAGGCAGAGATCACTACCCCTGCATCGGCCTTATATTTTCTTGTAAGGTATGCTACTGCCGGAGTAGGTACTACACCGATCTTTATAGCCTTTGCGCCTACGGAGCAAATACCTGCAACCAGGGCAGATTCTAACATATTCCCTGATATTCTGGTATCTCTTCCAACTAAAATAATAGGCTGATGATGGGTTTCTTTTGTGAGGACATAGGCTCCTGCCTGCCCTAACTTATATGCTAATTCAATGGTTAATTCCGTATTCGCTACCCCACGAACACCATCGGTTCCAAATAATCTTCCCATTTCGTACACCTTCTTTTCTTATTATTGTTATGTTATTTACTTATATATTAATGTTAAACTTCAATTCTGTAGCAAATCCTTCCTCATTATAGCACTGTGTTAATTTTACAACAACAAGTTCGTGAAAAAAATTATACAACTTTTGATATTGGTATATACATCTTGTCTTAGTGGTATATTTCTTATATCCTATATATATGCTTACTGGAATGAAATGACACAAAAAAAGAAGTGCCAGCGCACTTCTTTTTTTATTCGGTTCCGGCACTTCCATCTTCAAGGTCATCTTGTTGTTCTTCAGGTGCAATGAGTTCTATTTCCACTCGCGGGGTTTCTCCTACCTGTTTAATGTTTTTAGGCAAATTAAAATCTACTGTAACTGTATGTTTACCCACTCCATAGTCTGAAACATCTATGGTTCCTGCGATCATATTCTCGGTAATCCTGTTGATATCCTCTTCTATGCCTTGAAGATATACTGTTACTTCTCTTGAAATGTACCTAAATTGCAAATCTGTTTTAACCGTTAAACTTGAAGTTGGTATTTTAAATTCTTTTACGATTTGATTCTTGACTTCTATAGTGACAGCTACCTTAATATCTTCTCCGTTCCATAGGGAAACTCCTGGAGGAAGGATAATTTCCGGATTGAAGGTGGTGGTCGCGTCTAAATTATCAAAAATAATCGTTGAAAGCTTAAGCTGATTTAATTTATTCACCACATCTTCAGCGCCTACTATTACAACTTCTTCTGGTTCTATTTTTATGCCTGTTGTAATATGTCCTGGAGCATAGG
>JAAYPH010000182.1 GCA_012519955.1 Candidatus Epulonipiscium sp. | reverse complement strand
TGTTGTAGGAGACTCAATTATAACAGAAAACAGGGGGTCATTGTTTTTTTATTTAAAAAAACTCTGTAACCCTTGATATATAAAGAAGTTGTAACAAACAACGGGGTGTCATACTTGACACTACCATCAATACGGTGGAGGTTTTAAAATGAAAATTAAAAGGTATCTTATTGTCCTTGTGTTGGTTATTGCTCTGTTATCAACCATAGCATGTCTTTTCGGTTTATTTTCAAATGGAGGACCAGGGGAATATGAATTTAAAAGTATCAACAACGAAGTAGTTAAAATCTATGGCTACGGACTTTATAAAGACAATTCAATATCGATTGCAGCTCAAGGGATCGCTTCTGACTTTGTTACCCTTGTAATGGGGGTTCCATTACTAATTCTGTCTTTATATTTGTCATTAAAGGAATCCTTTAAAGGGAAAATATTATTAACAGGAACATTAGGTTATTTTCTCTACACTTATATGTCATATACATTTTTGTGGATGTATAATAAATTCTTTATAATTTATGTAATGCTCATGTCGGCAAGTTTATATGCCTTTATTCTATCTATTTTCTCCTTCGACATTGAAAATATTAAGCTGAATTTTAGTGAGAAATTGCCGGTAAAATTTTTAGGAGGCTATCAAATATTCATTGGGGTTATGATAGGAATGCTATGGCTTGGCAAGATCGCGCCTTCAATTATAGGAGATAAGGTACCTGTTGGATTGGAACACTACACTACATTAGTAATCCAAGGTATGGATTTAGGAATCATTGTTCCTACAGCTATATTATCAGGAATCTTCCTGATTAAAAGAAAGTCAATAGGATTTTTACTGTCATCTGTAATAATCATAAAGGGCATTACAATGTTGACCTCCATCTCTGCCATGATTATCAATCAAGCGTTAAATGGTGTAAACATGAGCATGGCTGAAATGATCCTCTTCCCTTTATTTAATTTAGTCTCAATAATATGTTTAGTACTTCTTTCAAAAAATACTAAAACCAAAGTAGAAAAGATTAGATTATGATATAATAAAGAAAAAGCATAAAAGTGAGGATTGATTATGGAGAAACATCGCATCTATACAATGAGTGTTGCAAGTGTTTATCCCCATTATGTTGCAAAGGCAGAGAAAAAAGGACGAACAAAAGAAGAAGTGGATGAAATTATTCGCTGGCTGACAGGATACAGTCAGGAAGAATTGGAACGACATCTTGAAAAACAGACCGACTTTGAGACCTTTTTTGCTGAAGCTCCCCAATTGAATCCTTCCAGGACTTTGATTAAAGGTGTGGTCTGCGGTGTTCGAGTAGAAAACATCGAAGATTCCCTTATGAGAGAAATTCGCTATTTGGACAAGTTGATTGATGAGCTGGCTAAGGGCAAGGCAATGGACAAGATATTACGAAAATAATAAAAATGAGCGATTAATAGAAGTATACAAAGAAACACCCGGTATTACATCGAATTTGTAATGCCGGGTGTCTGAGTTTATTGAGGTTTGCTAATAAACATTTGGGTATACATATTGCCGTATTGTCCACCTTTTCTGATACCAATGCCAATATGGGTGAAATCCGGACTAAGGATATTTTTACGATGGCCTGGAGAATTCATCAGTGCGTCATGGGCTTTTTGCACATCTTGGTTGCCGGCAATATTTTCTCCAGCCTGTACATAGTTGATGCCAAAGTCCTTCATCATATCAAAAGGACTTCCGTAGGTCGGAGAATTGTGGCTAAAATAATTATTATCAATCATATCTTGAGACTTGATTCGTGCCACATTGGCAAGTTCAGTATCTACTTTTAAAGCCGGCAAATTATTTTCTGCCCGTGCTTTATTCACCAGTTGAACCATTTGCTGTTCCTGTTCGCTTAACCCTCCTTGATTTGTGGAGGTATCCGGAATTTTTGTGGTATTGGTTCCGGGTGTATTTTGTGAGGTAGTAGAAGGTGGCGTTTTAGAGGGTTCAGGGGTGTCGCTGGGAGTGGTATTTTTATCGTCTACAACAACAGGTTTAGATTCATTTTTTTGAATAAATCCAATTTGATTATTGGCTAATTTAACAGCATACCAATCCGAAACTTCACTCACCACATCTAAAATACTATTTTTACTCGCATTTTGTATAACATTACTGTCCGTAGAACAGCCTTGTCTTATATTGGCTTGATTGGCTATAACCTTTATATTTTTAATATCTCCTTTTTCAGAGATAGAGGATTGTACTCCGCCAGTAGCTTGGTGGGAACAGGAAACATTAAGTAACAATACCATACAAACAATACATGCAAATATATTTTTTTTCATCATGATCCTCCTTGAATATTGAAGAATATATTTGCATATAGAATTTGTATTTTTCGTGGAAAAAATACATTTTTTTAACCTCAAAAATTTGCGGAGACTCTATATAAATAAAGTTATTTTGTATAAAGAAGGTAGAATTATAGCATTGAAAATAATTTTCTAAATGCCGTAGGAAAGGCATATTCTTTAAGCTGTTCCCGCCTTACCCACTGAATTTCAGGAAATTCTATGGGTTTTATTGTATCTTTTGTATTCTTTAGGGAACATTTGACCAATTGCATCTCCCAAATCAAATGGGTAAAAATATGCTTAGGACCTTCCTCTAGTTCTCTAATGATCACCTCTAAATCAAACTCATCTTTCATATACTGATTCACAGTTAACTCCAGTAATTCATCGGTGTATGGGACAGCGGGAAATCCCCAGAGATTCGCCATTAATCCTGTGTTTGGTCTTTTAACGATCATAATCCTTTCTTGATGTTCTAAAATAATGATTGCCATTTTCACGACCTTTTTTTGAGCCTTTTTTAATTTAACAGGATATTGTTCAGCTGTCCCGTTTTTAAAGGCTTTACACCCTTCTTTTACAGGGCAATCTAAGCACTTAGGCTGTTTTGGCGTACAAATAGTTGCTCCTAGTTCCATAAGGGCTTGGTTAAATTCTCTGGGAGCTCCTCCCATGAGAGCCATAACTTCTTCTTCAAAAACGGATCTATTTTTAGTATCTGAAATATTGATCTCTAACATACGATATCTTGAAATCACTCTCATGACATTCCCATCTACCGCCGGCACAGGCTCGTTATAGGCGATACTCATAATAGCACCGGCAGTATAAGGTCCGATACCCGGCAATTTTTTTAGTTTCTGCAAGTCTTTAGGGAATATTCCGTTATATTCTTCTGCGATGGTTTTGGCACATCTTAAAAGATTTCTTGCCCTTGAATAATATCCTAACCCTTCCCAAAGTTTAAATACATCTTCTTCATTGGCTTGATTGAGAGCTTCAATATTTGGATAGGATTTTATAAAACGATTAAAATATTCTATGACGGTTGACACTTGAGTTTGCTGCAGCATAATTTCTGAAAGCCAAATTCTATAGGGATCAGAATTTTCACGCCAGGGTAGTACCCGGCAACCTTTTTTATACCAATTCACGAGTTGTCTATGAAATGAAAAGTCATACATTTATTCATTCTCCTATGCAATCAATATATCCCATAAGTATAGCAGATTTATTCGTTTCTTGCGATGTAATAAATATACAGTCACCTTTGAGGAAGAATTGCATGATCAAAAAGATTTTCTTTCAAGTTCTTATTTGCATTTTAAAAAACTCTATGAAATAATAGTACATAGATTTATACATCCTGGTCAGTTTAATCATATGCATGAAGAGTTAAGGAGTGGTAAATTGATTACTATAAAAGAATTAGCAAAAATGATTGGAGTAAGTCCAACGACAGTTTCTAATGTGATTCGAGGAAAAACCAATGAGGTTTCTCAACAGACTATAGAAAAGGTTCAAAAAGTATTAAAAGAGGTAAACTATATTCCTAATATGACGGCAATTAATTTAGCAAAGAACAGTTCCAATGTTATTGGCTATGTTATGAATGCAAAAGGGATTATTCAAGACAATGCGGTGCAGGACTTTTTTACCGGGGAGTTAATCGGTGCATTAGAAATGGAAATTAGAAAAGCAGGATATTATATGATGATTTATATATCAGATGATATTGATGAAATCATAAAATTCGTATCCTCCTGGAATGTGGATGGATTAATTGCCTTAGGTTTTAATCATGACAATGCTCAAAAACTAAGAGAAGTGTATCAAAAACCTCTTGTTTTTATTGATGGACATTTTTATGATGATGGTAACGAGTATAATAATGTAGGCTTGGAAGATTATAAAGGTGCCTATGAAATGACAAATTATCTTATAGAGTGCGGGCATAAGCGGATGGGATTTTTGGCAAATAACTATATAGGAATTAATAATGAACGCTATCGAGGATTTAAGGAAGCTATTAAAAATGCAGGGTTGCCGGAAGAAGCAGGAGAGAAATTTTTCATTGAAAAAAGCGGCGAAGGTATTAAAAGATGTATGGATGAGTTAATGAAACGAATTTCTGATTTTAGTGCGTTGTTTTTTATTTCCGATAATTGTGCGGTAGTAGCAATGGATTATTTAATGGATAATGGCATTCGAATTCCAGAAGACATATCAGTCGTAGGCTACGACGATGCAGCAGTCGCATCTCTTGTTCGCCCTAAGCTGACCACAGTTCGCCAAAATCCTACTCAAAAAGCCCGTGTAGCCTTTGCAAAATTAATGAAGTTAATTAATGATCCCAATGAAAAAGCGGAAAATATTATTTTGCCTATTTCCCTTTGTATAAGACAATCTGTTAAAAACTTTAACTAATAGTTATTTCGTAAAGTATATTTGATTTTAAAATAAAATTATTTTGTGGATAAAAAAATCAGTGCCATTAGAATTCAATCTAAGGCACTGATTTTTTTGTCATGAGAAATAAATTTTCAAAATAATAATATTAATATAATATTGAATTTTTTTAGGTTTTGCGATAAACTTATAACTTGAATTCGGCAAGTGAATTTTAAAAAAGTTTTCGCTTGCCATTTTTATTTTCATTATGAATAAAATTGCATTTGGTATGTTATTTTAGACCGTCAGGTCTGTTTTTAAGTATACTTAATAAAC
>JAAYPH010000181.1 GCA_012519955.1 Candidatus Epulonipiscium sp. | reverse complement strand
TGCTTTGCGGTAGCGAGAAATTTCCTTAAATACCGATGGTTATTGATTTATCTTTTTGGAGCTTCCCCCGTTTTCCATTCCAGTTACAAACCCGCACTGGATATGAAGCTGGAAGCTGCCACTTCCCTAAGGGTGAGTCCGTTTGGCTATGGCAATACATTTCAGAAGGGAAATTTGGTGACTTATAATACATTATCACAGTATCTTGAAGATGTAAGAGAATTGCTGACTACAAAATGCGAAGAATTTGCGAAACTGGGGATTTATAGAGGAAATGAACAAGTCCAGCTTAATGATCATATCTTACAGGATGAAGGGGAATTATACTCCTTTGTGAGATTTAAGCAAAGCCTTCAAAAAGACGAAACTCAGATTACGGCCCTTGAAAAAAGAGGAGTAAAATATATAGAGGTTCGGATTTTAGATATCAATCCTTTTGATCCGGCAGGTATTTCTATTGAACAATTATACTTTATGCAAATCTTTATGCTCTTTTGTCTTTTCGAAGATCGTTCGCCGGTTCCCCGAGAAATTTTAGAAGAAGCTGATAGAAATCATGATGCAGTGGCCCTTTACGGAAGGCAAAAACATTTAATGCTGGAGGATTACGAGAATCAAAAAATAACTCTGCAGGACTGGGCAGAAGCAATCTTTGAAAAGCTTAAAATGATTGCGGTTTATATGGATCAACCCAGTAAGGATAAAAAATATGAACTGGTCATTCATGAAGAGTATGAAATAATAAGGGATATTTCCAAGCTGCCCTCTTCAAAAATCTGTGAAGGTATTAAGAAGTGTGGGGGAGATTATCTGCAATTTGGCATGGAAAGAGCTGTCCTAAATAAAATAAATCTATAAGAAGGAGATATTATGGCTGATATAAGCAATGAAAAATTGGAACTTTCTACAGAAATCCTTATAAAAGAAGCCCGAAACAGGAACATCCAGGTAGATATTCTGGATGCCGGAGATAATTTTATAAGATTAAAAAAAGGGGACAAGGTAGAATATATTAAACAAGCCACGAAGACCTCTCTGGATAGTTATATTGCCCCTCTGATAATGGAAAATAAATTGGTTACTAAAATTATATTAGAAGAGAATGGATTTAACGTACCAAAGGGAATAACAATTAAAAGTAAAGAAGAAGCCGAAACCCACTGGAAAGACTTTTGTACTAAAGGGGTTGTGATTAAGCCTAAAAATACCAACTTCGGAATAGGCATTACCATTCTTTTAGATAATTATTCTAAGGAACAATATATTAAAGGGGTAGAGTCGGCATTAGAACACGATAATACAGTATTAATTGAAGAATATGTACCGGGAAAAGAATACCGCTTCTTAGTGTTGGGAGATGAGGTAGCAGGGATTTTGCATCGTATACCTGCCAATGTAGAGGGAGATGGCATCCATACCATAGAAGAACTGGTAGAGGAGAAAAATAAAAACCCCATACGAGGGGAAGGGCATCTTACGCCTTTTGAGAAAATCAACCTTGGAAAAGTTGAAATCGACTTTTTAGCTTCTCAGGGACGAACGGTTAAAGATATCCCAAAAGAGGGAGAGACTGTTTATCTGCGGGAAAACTCCAATATAAGCACCGGAGGAGAAAGTATTGACTTTACCGATGACATCATACAAGACTACAAAGATATTGCCGTCGGCACAACAAAAGCAGTGGGGGCAAAGATTTGCGGAGTGGATATGATTATTCAGGATATTTACGCGAAACCTAATGCAAACAATCACAGCATCATAGAGTTAAACTTTAATCCCGCTATTTATATACATGATTTGCCGTATGTAGGCAAAAACAGATATGTGGAGAAAAAATTATTGGATTTATTAGGATTTTAATATAAATGGTATAAATGGTACCTGTTTGTCCACATTTCCACATTTGTTAACAAATGTGGAAATGTGGACAAACAGGTACCATAATTATTATAAGAAAAATAATGCCGTAATAAAAGTGGCTACAAATCCTATGATTACAGGCAGAAGATTTTTTCTGGCAAGTTCTAAGGGCTCCACATTACATATGGCAGCTACCGGTATGATGCCCCAGGGAATAATGGTTCCTCCCCCTACCCAAACGGTACTGATTTGACCTAAGGAGGCGAGCACTTCTTTGTTGATGTCCATTGCAAAAGAAAAGGTTTGAGCCAGAGAACCGAGCAAAGGAAGTCCGGAAAATCCTGAACCGTCAAGACCGGTTATAATCCCTACAATAATCTGAATAAAGGCTACAGAGAATTTAGACAGGGCAATTTTATCCGACAGATAAAGTCCCATATCGGACAATAATCCGGTGGCATCGGGACCAAGAATGATTTTTGCATTTTCTTCATTTCCTAAAAAGAAAAACGCACCTATGATGATTACCGGAGCAAAGATTTTTATACCAAAAATAAAACCTTCTCTGACATAGTCGGTTATCTTTTCAAAGGAATCTACAAAATGATGATTAATAATGGATACAAAAACCATGATCAATACCGCGGTTCCTCCTACCAATGCTGTAGCATCTCCTCCTTTTAGCTTATATTTGTACATAATATAAATATCTAAAAGGAAGGCCAGGGGAGTTAAAATAGAGACAAAATAAACGCCGATCGTAGGCTTTAAAGCTTCAGAGGCTTTTAATTTTGCAGGTTCTTCTTTTTGAGGAGTATAATTTTTAAGATCTTTTTTCATCATAAAGAAGCTAGCACCGACAGTGACCACACTCATTACCAGCCAAAGGGGGAAGCTGGCGTGAATTAATGTAAGAGGGTTATCGATATTTGCTGCTTTGGCTGTAATGGCTGGCGCTCCTTGAATAAAATAGTCCCCGGATAAACCGATTCCGTGACCGAAGATATTCATGGCTACCGCAGCCCAAATGGGAGGAAGTCCTGCTTTTAGTGCTGCAGGAAGCATAATGGCTCCTACCAATGCTACCGCCGGAGAAGGCCAGATAAACCAGGAAAAGAAGAGCATGACAAATCCAAGTGCAAAAAACGTCACACTTGGATTAATCATGAGTTTTTTAATGGGCAGCATCATCAGTTCGTCCGCTCCAATATCCCTTAGGGCACGGGACATCGCCACCACCAAAGATATGACAAGAATAATGCTCCAAAACTCGTTGCCGGCTGCAATTAATGCATTATATACCGCCTGAATACCCTTTACTACGCTGCCGGAATACATAAAACCGACTAAAAATATTCCAAGAATACAGGGCAGTACGGTGTCTTTTTTAAAGGCCATGGTGATGATGACAAAGAGTACAATGACAAAATATACAAAATGTAAAGGGGTTAAATTTACCATATAACGTCCTCCTCGGGGGATTAAATAGCAAGGTTTCTATTAAATATATCCTCTAGGGATAGTGAGGCTACTTTGTTTTTAATTTCATGGATATCGGTGGTATATAGACCGAGCTCTTTCATTCTTTCAAAGTATACGGAACCTGAAAAGGTATATTTTTTGCCCATGCCTTCTTCAGTTTCCATGGCGCGCTTAACGTAAGCAATCGCATCTCCTACGGCAAGTTCTTTTGGCAATTGAAGAAACTCAAGACCTAAAGCGTATCGCACGCTATTATGTCCTGCCAGTGTGCCGGTCACAATTGCTTCTGTGTGTCCTACCAAAAGACCTGCTTTTTCTCCCCCACAGAATAGATTATTTAAGCCTTCTACTTTAAGGTAATTATCCCTATAGGCCATGGCAAAATATCTCATGGAGTTTCCTTTTCCCCCTGCGTAAGGATCTTCATATCTGGCATTTTCAAATCCGGGGATTTTTCTTAATCTTTCTAAGGAAAAGTAAGGGGACATTAGTTTTGCATGACCGGTGTCCAATAAAACAATATTGGCTTTAAAGGCTTCCAGGGCATATTGTTGACATGCCTTAACATCCAGATGGTCTTCGATTAAGTCATCAGGGACAGGAATGACACATACGCCCTTTGTATTTAATTCCTCCTGGATTTCTGGTGAAAGAGATTCCTTATATAATTTACATGAGCCACTCATTGCGCCAAGACTTCCATTGGCCTTTTTGCCCATCATTTCTTTCAGTCCGGCAAGTCCTGCAACACTTACTCTGCCTCCGAAACTGGGGCATCTAAGAATACACATTGCACAGCCGTTTCCATACTTTGTACAGTTGTTCATAGGACCTGCGGTTCCTGTTGTATCAATAAAAGCGTCCCCTTCGAAAATCCGTCCCTCTTCATCTGTAACAGATACAATAGATTCATTTTCTACTGAAACTTTAGTAACTCTGGATTGAAAAACAATTTTAATTCCCATTTGTTCTATGTATTTAAGGACAGCTCCATGGGTATCTGCAATATCATATAAATTGGCATGATGATGGCCCGGAAAGCTAATATTTTTATGCCTTGCATTTTCATCACATATTTTAAATAAGTCTCCGCCGCCCAGGGCAATCATTTCTTCTGCCGCAGTAAATCTGCCGTTATTTCGCATAATGCCTCCCACAAGGCCTGTCCCAAGAAGCATATCCGTTCTTTCTAATAAAGTAACTTCACCGCCGGCTTTAGCGGCACTGATGGCAGCAGCACAGCCTGCCCAGCCCCCGCCTATTACGATAACCTTAGCCATGATTTCGCCTCCTAATATAATGATACAAACAAATAAAAAAGCAATTGGCATAGTATCAACTGCTTGTCTGATTCCTATCTGCTTTTATGTACATTCCATCATAATTAAATATTTGAACTTTATATATAATAATAGCATATCTAGAAATAAGTATCAAATAGTGTCGGAAATATTTTTGTATAACAAGAAAGAGTTTTAGGAAATTTGGATGAATTTCCTATGTAATTAAAAAAGAAAGCAACTAAGCTTTCTATATCTTATACAAATACCATTTTAGAGTATTGACTTCATATTTAATTTCATAGACTCTAAGGGTACCATGAATAATGCTTTGGCAGGTATAAGCAATCATTCGATTCCCTGCCAGTTTTTCTTCTTCTTTTGTATAAATCTTATCGATTTTGACGACAAGATGGGAATCTCCTTCATTCATACGAAACTTAATAGGAATCAGACCTTTTGTTTGGTCAAACCATGCAATCACATCAATATTTTTCATCACTATTTTCATTCAATCACCTGCTATAGAATGCTGGACATTATCGGATAATCTTCTTCCATAACCCCTCCCGTAATGGGTTTTAGACGGGAGTGAAGGAAACTGGCTCTAAAAACTACGCGAGAACCATAGCGAAGCCGCAGAGCGTCTATACTTTTGTCAACGGCTTTTTGTTTTTGGGTATCGGAGGCATCAAATAAGGATAGCTGAGCAAATTGATTGCTGCACAGCTCGGATACCCGTACCCCTAGATGCCTTATGGGTTCTCCTTTCCATGCTTCGTCAAATAATTTACAGGCATATTTAAAAATATGATTGGTACAGTCCGTTGCCGTTTCGATTTTTCGCTGATGGGAATAATGTCTAAAGTCATTGGTTTTAATATATATGGAAATCAGTTTCGCACAACATTCTTCATTTCTAAGTCGCATGGCCACTGTTTCAACTAAGGAGAGCAGAATTAAATGGGCTGTCCTTCTGTCGGTGACATCAAAGGAAATAGTGGTTGAATTGCCTATACCTTTTACAGGGGCGGACTTTTCTTTTGTTACCGAAGAATTTTCAATGCCATTGGCGAAATTCCATACTAAGATACCATGGCTTTTAAGATGTTGGTATAAAAATTTAGGATTTGCTTTTGCCAGTTCTCCGATGGTATAGATGCCCAATCTACGAAGTTTCGGAGCAGTAGCTCTGCCCACCATAAATAAATCTTCTACAGGCAGGGGCCACATTTTTTCGCCTATTTCATGGGGATACAGAGTATGTATTTTGTCCGGTTTTTCAAAGTCTGAGGCCATTTTAGCCAATAATTTATTGCTGGATATTCCGATATTCACTGTGAATCCTAATTCGGTCTTGATACGTTCTTTTATAGCATGGGCAGCTGACAGAGGAGAGCCAAAATGACATTCCATATTGGTATAATCAAGGAAACATTCATCTACACTGTATCGCTGAATAGCCGGGGAGTACTCTTCAAGTAATTGTATCAGGCTATTGCTGCACTGGAGATATAAATCATAACGGGGAGGAACGATAACGAGACTCGGGCATTTCTGCAGGGCTGAAAATATGGACTCCCCGGTTTTAATTTTATATTTTTTCGCAGGAATAGATTTGGCAAGGACAATCCCGTGTCTCGAGACAGGATCGCCTCCTACAACGGAAGGAATCTCCCGTAGATCCAAAGTACTTCCGTGCTGCAATCTATAGACACTTTCCCAGCTTAAATAGGCAGAGTTTACATCAATGTGCATAATCGTACGGTGATAATCAGTCACAACAGCACCTCCCAGGTTGATCTATAGATATTATTATATAAAAACATACGTTCTATGTAAATAGATTATACGAACATGTGTTTTTAAAATACCAAGTTTTTCTCCAGCAAACAAAAAACGCCCTTAAAGTATGATGGTCATACTTTAAGGGCGTTATATGTATAAGGGGCATTATGCAAAATATCTTTTTAATAATCCTGCGAAGGCAGCTCCGTGTCTTGCTTCATCTTTACACATTTCATGAACGGTATCATGGATAGCGTCATAGTTTAATTGTTTTGCTCTTGTAGCAAGGTCTTTTTTGCCTTGGCAAGCGCCGTGTTCTGCATCCACTCTCATTTGAAGATTTTTCTTTGTATCGTTCGCAACTACTTCACCTAAAAGTTCTGCAAACTTAGCAGCATGTTCAGCTTCTTCCCAGGCAATTCTCTTATAAGCTTCAGCTACTTCAGGATATCCTTCTCTATCTGCTTGACGAGACATAGCTAAGTACATTCCTACTTCAGTACATTCACCGATGAAGTTTTGTCTTAATCCTTCCAAAACTTCAGGATCAACATCCTTAGCTACGCCGATACGATGTTCGTCAGCCCAAGCTAAATCAGTAGCTTTTTGTTCTACAAACTTATCTTTTGGAGCACTGCATTGAGGACATTTTTCTGGTGCTTCGTCTCCTTCATAAACATAACCACAGATTGTGCAAATAAATTTTTTCATCCTAATTCCCTCCAAATAATAAAAATTATTTTATAATAAAAATTATTATATACCAATTTTATCAAGTTTTTTGTTTTTGTCAACCGTTTTTTAAAAAAATCAAGTTTTTATTACATAGGAAATCCAGAGGAATTTCCTATGTGTAATAAAAAATCCGCAGGGATTAAGGATATACCTTAAATCCTGCGGATCTTTATGATAACCCTAAGTCCTAGTAAGAACCAGGGATAATTTCATTGCTTACTTTTTACCTATAGATACACGCCATACTTCCGGACCTTGTTCTAAGTATTCCCATTCAAATTGATTTTCATATTCTACTAACATTTGATAGTGTAGGGGGCGGGGATCATGATCATTGAGTAACTCCATTTTTTCACCGGATTTTAAATTGTGAAAGGTCTCAAAAATTACAGCATGTTTATCCCTTGGGGGATATATTCTTGCATCTACTTGAGCAGCAAATTCTGGCATATTAAATTTCCTCCTTATAGTTTTCTTTATAAATATGGTCCCTTAAATTGAGTACAATATAATTTGCGGCAGCATTTATAGTTTCTTTAAAGACATCAACATCATTTCCTTTATATAATATCTCCATCCCTATAGAGCCACCGTGATTGCAATCACAATTTATATGTAAATAGTTTTAAAACATAGATAAAGACAGAAAATAAAGTTTTTATTTAATTGAGTGTGAAAATCAAGTATAATAGTAATGATATTTACACTTAGGAGGGATTTTATGCAGCAAGAGAGAGAGAAATTTTCGTCACGGCTGGGGTTTATCTTAATTTCTGCCGGCTGTGCAATTGGCTTGGGTAATGTATGGAGATTCCCATATATTACAGGACTTTACGGAGGAGGGCTTTTTGTACTTATATATCTTTTATTCCTTCTCATTTTTGGCTTGCCAATTATGGTTATGGAATTCTCCGTAGGTCGTGCCAGTCAAAAAAGCGTTGCTACATCATTTGACGTTTTGGAGCCCAAGGGAAGTAAGTGGCATGCCTTTAAGTGGTTTGGAATGGCAGGAAATTACTTATTAATGATGTTCTATACGACGATTTCGGGATGGATGCTTGCTTATCTTTTCTTTATGGTTAGGGGAGATTTCGTTGGGCGTACCCCTGCAGAAGTAGAATCAATCTTTGGTGGCCTTGTTGCAAGTGCCGGCGGCAGTGTGTTTTGGATGATCATTACCTGTCTTTTGGGCTTTGGAGTGTGTTCTCTGGGATTGCAAAACGGGGTTGAAAAAATAACCAAAATTATGATGTCAGCTCTTTTGTTTATTATGATAGCTCTGGTAATTCGGGCTGTTACATTACCTAACGCAGCAGAGGGCCTTGCATTTTATCTTTTACCCAATGTAAACAGTGTTAAAGAACATGGACTTTGGACCATTATTTATGCAGCTATGGGACAGGCATTTTTCACCTTGAGTATTGGGATGGGCAGCATGGCGATTTTCGGAAGTTATGTTTCTAAGGACAGGAGATTACTTGGAGAAGGCTTAAATATTACAATCCTCGATACTTCTGTGGCTATTATGGCAGGCTTTATTATTTTTCCTGCATGCTTTGCTTTTGGGGTAAACCCAGGCAGCGGTCCTGGATTGGTTTTCGTTACTCTTCCTAATATCTTTAATTCCATGCCCCTTGGACAAGTATGGGGATCAGCATTTTTTGTTTTTATGGTTTTTGCGGCATTATCAACTGTTATTGCAGTATTTGAAAATATCATTTCTTTCGGTATTGACCTTTTTGGCTGGGCAAGAAAAAAGTCTGTTATAATCAATCTTATTGCCATTATCATTCTGGCAATGCCAGCTGCTTTAGGATTTAATCTGTGGAGTCATATTGCTCCTTTAGGAGAAGGTACTAATATTTTGGATTTAGAGGACTTTATTGTAAGTAATAATATTCTTCCTATAGGTTCCTTGGTTTATGTTCTTTTCTGTGTAACCCGTTATGGATGGGGATGGGATAACTTTATAAAAGAAGCCAATACAGGAAAAGGACTTAAATTTCCAGAACAACTTAGATTTTATCTGACATTTATTTTGCCGATTATACTGTTAGCTATTTTTGTGTTTGGATATATTGATAAATTTTAAATAGCAGTAACAGTTATAATAAGTTTTACAGCAGATTAAACTCTGCTGTATTTTTTTGTTATATAGGAAATTCCTTTGGATTTCCTATGTAACAAAAAGCCCTCAGGTATGGGAAATTTACTTCAATCATATATTGCTAAGGACAAAATTCCTCGACTATAGTAGAATATAGTTAAAAAACTATAAATAAAGGAGAAGCTATGGAAAAGGGATTTTATTATGAAACTAAAATAGGAACAATAGGCCTTGTAGAAAATGGAGAAGCCATCACTTATGTATGCTTTGGGGAGAATCTTCCTAAAGATATAGAGATTTCTGAAACCCCTTTGTTAAAAAAAGCAAATGAACAATTACAAGAGTATTTAAACGGAAAAAGAAAAGTCTTCGATTTACCCCTTGAGCCAAAGGGAACGGCATTTCAACAAAAAGTCTGGGAGGTCCTTAGAGAAATTCCATATGGCACAACTTGCAGTTATAAAGATATAGCAGAAAAAATAGGAAATCCAAAAGCCTGTCGAGCAGTAGGTATGGCAAATAACAGAAACCCCATTTCTATATTTATTCCATGCCACAGAGTCATCGGTGCTAATGGTAAATTAGTTGGTTATGGCGGAGGACTGGACATAAAAGCAAAGCTTTTAGAAATAGAAAGACATCTCCATGGGAAATAAAAATTTAGATATCTTTTTAGAAGAAGGAAAAGATATTAAAAAAATGGTTAAACTAAAAATAACTTTTACGATTATATACAATCATGCACAATTGTAATATAATAAAAAATAGTTTAGTAGGTGAAAAAAGATTAAAATTGAACTGCTATGGTCAAAAAGAAGGATTCAAAAGGTACTAACATATTGAGGGGGAGACTCATGAAGGAAAAGCTTAGTTTTCATCAAAATTTATTGATCGGTTCGTTGTTATTTGGGCTATTTTTTGGGGCAGGCAATTTAATTTTTCCTGTAAAAATGGGACAAGATGCCGGCAGCAATACCTTATGGGCTACTATTGGTTTTTTAATTACAGGAGTAGGGTTACCGGTATTAGGGATTATTGCATCAGCCCTTTCTGAAAGTGAAAGTTTATTTGATATGGCAAAGCCCGTTCATGTTAAATATTCGATTTTCTTTACCTGTGCATTATATTTAACCATAGGTCCGCTGTTTGCTATACCCCGTACGGCGACGGTTGCCTTTGAAGTAGGAATGAATCCCTTTATTCCAAAGGAACAATTAAGAATAGGGTTATTGATCTTTTCATTGATTTTCTTTGCCTTGACTCTTTATTTTTCCTTACGGCCGGGACGTATTTTAGATTGGGTAGGTAAGTATCTTACACCAATTTTCCTCATACTTTTATCGGTTTTACTTATTGCCACCTATGTAAAGCCAATGGGGCAGATCAGTCAGTATGCGCCTCAGGGAAATTATATGACGAAGGCTTTATTTACCGGTCTACTGGACGGATATAATACGATGGATGCCTTAGCTTCTTTAGCATTTGCGATTATTATTATATCGAATATAAGAAAGTTGGGCGTTAATAAATCTCAATTCATTGCCATTGAATCCTGTAAGTCGGGACTAGTTAGTGTTATTGGTATGGGTGTTATTTATGCGTCCTTAGCTTATATGGGAGCAACGAGCCTTGGAAGTGTGAGTCGTGCCGATAATGGAGGAGCCATTTTATCTTTGGTAAGTAATCATTATTTCGGATTTATTGGAAAAGTCTTATTGGCCGGAATTGTAGGGGTTGCATGTTTAAAAACAGCTATTGGCTTAATAACCTCTTGTTCTGAAATGTTTAGCGAAATGTTTCCAAACTCCATTTCTTATAGAAATTATGCGATCTTGTTTACAGGATTTTCGTTTGTTATTGCTAATTTCGGATTGAATAATATTATTCAATTGTCTATACCTGTACTGATGTTCCTTTATCCGCTGGCGATTACTTTAATCATATTATCTTTGTTAGCACCATTTATTCATAAGCAAAGTGATATTTACAAATGGACAACCGGATTAACCATTATTGCAGCATTCTTTGATCTATGTAAAGCACTCCCTGAGCCTTTACAAGGAAATGCAGTTATAAAATCTATTATTAATTTTGCCCAAGGATTTTTACCGGGGTTTGACTATGGATTTGGCTGGGTGCTGCCGGCGGTTGTAGGTTTTATAATAGGATTTATTATTTGGAAGAATAAAAAGGCGGCTGTTATTTAACAGCCGCTTTTTTATATATTAAATTTTTAAGCTTGAGCTTTATTTGCTGTGAGCAATTTGATTCCTAAAAGGGTTGCAAACATCATAGCCATAGATATAGGAAGTACAATCCATGCGGATTGGATTAAACCTGCAAGGATATAGCCCACAAAGGATACAGCTGCTACAGTTAATGCGTAAGGAAGCTGAGTGGACACATGGTTGATGTGGTTGCACATAGCCCCTGTAGAGGACATGATGGTTGTATCGGAAATAGGGGAGCAGTGGTCACCACATACAGCTCCAGCAAGGCAAGCTGAAATTGAAATTACCAGAAGTTCTGGCTCAAGACCTACTGCAACTACAATTGGAAGCAGGATACCAAAGGTTCCCCAGGATGTACCGGTTGCAAAGGACATACCAGTAGCCACAATAAATACGATGGCTGGGAGGAAGATTTTTAGGTTTGCTGCACTGCCTCCAAAAATACCGCTAACGAATTCTTTTGCACCCAGAAGACTTGTCATTCCACTTAATGTCCAGGCAAAAGTAAGAATAAGAATTGCCGGAACCATGGCCTTAAATCCATTAGGGAAACATTCCATGCACTCATTGAAGCTAAGCACTTTACGCACCAGATAATATACAATAATAATAAGCAGTGCAAGAGAAGAACCTAAAGATAGTCCAAGAGAAGCATCACAGTTAGCGAAAGCATCGACAACATTTACACCATCTAAAATACCGCCCGTATAAAGCATACCTAATATACAAAAGGCAATTAAAATACCTACAGGAATAATCAAATCCATAACCTTACCTTTTCCAGCAGACACCTCTCCATCTTGGCCTTCATAAGGACGGTCAGGGGTTGTATAAAGGTCATTTCTTAAAACAGCATTTTCTTCATGGGTTTTCATTGGTCCAAATTCTATTTCCATCAAAGTAATAAATATGATTGTAGCAATGGTGAGTAAGGAATAAAGATTATAAGGTATTGCACGGATGAAAAGATCCAGTCCGTCATAACCTTCTACAACACCGGTTACAGCAGCAGCCCATGAGGAAATAGGTGCAATCATGCATATTGGAGCAGCCGTGGCATCAACAATATAGGCTAATTTAGCACGAGAAATTTTAAACTTATCAGTAATGGGTCTCATGACATTTCCAACAGTCAGACAGTTGAAATAGTCATCTACAAATATCAGAACGCCGAGTCCGAAAGTAGAAAGCATAGCCCCTTTTCTTGTCTTGATTTTTTGGCTTGCCCATTGACCGTATGCAGCAGAGCCGCCTGCTTTGTTGATTAGGCTTACAATGGTTCCCAATACAACGAGGAAAATGAGGATACCAACATTCCAACTATCCGCAAGGGATGATATAAAACCATCAGTAAACATAGTATTGAAAGCTGTTAGAGGATTGAAGTTTGCATGCATCAATGCTCCGCAAACAATACCTATAAAGAGTGAACTATACACTTCTTTAGTAATAAGAGCCAGTACGATAGCAACAACTGGTGGGAACAGGGACCAAAAAGTAGCATAGAGATTACTTTGATACCCTTCTTCAGCGACTTCCGCAGCAAAGGTTGGCACAGCGAAAGCCATGATGATCAGTGCCACAACGGACAACAGTGTGAAAAACTTTCTTCGATTCATAATAAACCTCCCATAATGAGTAATATTTTTTGAATAAAAAAAACATGAGGAACGGAGGTACCTCATGTCTTATTATTCAACATACGATAGCTCTCCACTTTAAAAAAAGTGACAGTCTGGTGCATATTCTGCAACAGCCCAGCAACGACCCCCCTTGGCAGGAAATCGAAACTTCGGCGACCGGTCTTTTCATCTATTACTGTGCCAAGTCATATATAATAGATTACTTGTACCAAATCGCGCCTCTATCCAATTACATATAAAGTTTTATTTCTTAAACTAAGAATAAACGCCAGACAGCTAAAAGTCAATACAAAAACCACAATAAGTCGAAATAAATATAAAAATAGCCATAAACCTTTAATAAAAGGCCTATGGCTGTTATATTTTTAACATAAACTATTGCGCTTTTAACCATTCTAAAGCTTCATCAGGATCGGAGAACATTTTGGCTGTGATGCCTTGTTTTGCATATTGTTCAATAAGATTCTTCATATTCATCTGTCCAATAACTTTTTCTGGTTGCACGATTGCCCAGTATTTCCATCCATTTTTAACTGTCGCCGGGAACCAAACTTTTTCTCCCCATTCCATATCTGCTTTTGTAAGTGCACTGTTATTTCTATCATCAGATAACCACTTTTTAGCCCCTTTGGTTTTTAAAAGTTCAGTACCTTTCATTAATAATTCCTGCAAGTTTTTGCCGTAGGCATACTTCTTAATCTGATGATGAACTATTTTGGAGTCCGTATGATACCATAAAATAGCACAACCGTTTTCCAGAATTAACTCTTTTGCCATATCACTCACACTCCCATAGGTTAGATTGTATAGAATAAATATATCATAAGATTCACATCAATACAATACGAATAATCGGAATTATAGGTATTTAATAAATATTCATACTTATAGGAATAATACTTATAACATGTTTGGAAAAGTAAAGTTAAAGATACCATCCCTTAATCATTGAAAGACCAACTATAAAAAGTCAATAGTAAAAAAATAAAAAATTTAAGTTGAAATGTAGAATAAAAATGCATGACAAAAAGACCTGTTTAAAACAAGTTTTAAGTAAAAATATGGAAATTAATATTA